>NZ_BRCD01000023.1:0-60362 GCF_023707945.1 Sporosarcina sp. NCCP-2331 | reverse complement strand
GGCTTATAGGGTACATTTTAGGCTTCCAGCGCAGTTTTTTTGATTGGGCAAGTAAAAGAAGCGGACGCGCCAAAGTGTTATCAAACCGCACCAACAACTCCTTGAAACGAACCAAAAAACGATCTCCACCGAACATTACTCTAGCCGTGCCGAACCAACCCGCTCTTTCACCGAACCAAAACAGCTGATGACCGCACATTTCCTTCATAAGGTTTTGAAATGTGCCATAGAGCAGAAATAATGTTATACTTACCAAGTAGATTTTACAAGCAGGCAGGTGAAAGACAATGATCGAAGTAAAACTTTCTCCACTCGGTGACGGAGAATTCAATCGCGGAGTATTTGCGAAGCGTGATATCAAAAAAGGCGAGCTGATTCATGAAGCGCCTGTCATTTCCTATCCCAATGAACAACACGAACATATTGAAAAAACGGTGCTGGCAGATTATGCTTTTGAATACGGCGCCAACCATACTGCTGTCCTTCTGGGATATGGAATGCTGTTCAATCACTCGTATGAACCGAATGCTGATTACGAAATTAATTTTGACAACCATACATTTGATTTCTTTGCCCATACAGATATTAAGGCAGGGGAAGAAATTCTGATCAATTATAATGGCGATGTTGATGATGATGAACAATTATGGTTTAATGAAGATTACACAGGCACAGCGAATGATTAACAGAGATTATGGACTTCGATTCGCAAGCGGGATCGGGGTCATGTCTCCTATAATATCAACTTGTCCCAGTAGCTCAGCTGGATAGAGCAACGCCCTCCTAAGGCGTAGGTCGGGAGTTCGAATCTCTTCTGGGACGTCATACAGACACCAATTCAAAGACAAAGCACCCTGCTGGGAGAGACAGGGTGCTTTGTTGTTTATTTTAATGAGTGTAAAAGAAAAAGATACTTTTATCGTCTTAACTTCTAATTGTTATGTTAATGAAAATCTTTCAATTATAATCGCGTTTTAGTTTGAATAATTCCATTTCATTTTTAGCAGTCTTTTGATAAGTGAATTCTACTTCACCTTGAATATCCGATAATTTTTCTTTGACAGCAGTTACATCTCCATGCATCTTATGGACATCCAAAGTAAGACCTTCTAGTTTTGCGTCTGTTTCTGTTTGACGGCTGCGTATGGCCTTTATGATAAGTGTATTTTCATCAAGCTGGGATGTTACCTCGCCGAGTTGTGTTTCTACTCCGCCAAGTTGTGTTTTTACCTCAACAAGTTCTGAGCGCACTAACTGGATATCTTGTCCCATTCGATCAACGGCTTCTAGTTTTTGAAGTATCAAGTCTAGTTTCTTTTCCACGAGATCTCCTTCTTTCCGTTTTTATTCCTTTGAATAGTAACCTTTTCTTATAATAATAACAGGAGCTGCCAGGAAAAGATATGGAGACATCAATAAACCAGAACTTGTGTTTTGATTACTCTGTTTTTAAGAGAATGTGACATGCATTCCCACATCAGCGACAGAGCTTCTCCACCCCTAACACTCGCATTAGATATAACTACTATGAAATTTCAATCGATAGCAAAGACAAAAAAAGAACACTAAGCGCAAAAATGCTAAGCGTTCTATTCCTATTCACAAAGCGTGCGAACTTCTCCGGGTAAACAAACGTAAAATCCAATTAAACAGCGGCTCGATCAAATGTCGCTGCCAAATCACCAAAAATGCCACTGCAGCCGCGATAAACGCACCCACTAATACATCTGTCGGATAATGGACACCTGTATAAATACGCGATAACGCCATCAATCCCGCAAATACCAGCAGCACAGCGCCCATCTTCCTGCGTTTCCAAAAAAGCGCCAGTGCCAATGCAAAAGAGCCTGCGGTATGATTACTCGGGAATGAAGGATCTGTATCGAGTTTATCGACAAGCATCGTCACGTCATGATTGACAAAAGGACGTTCGCGGAAAAATGACAGTTCAATGATCTTATCAATTCCGATAGTGATGACGGCAATGGTGAAGGCAAACAAGACAATTTTTCGATTGGCCCGGCGGTCTCCTAAACTCGTAAACCACAGCCACACAAAAAACAGACCGAATAAAAGTGGACCAAACTTCGTGAAAAATACGACAGACTGATCCAAAACCGCGCTATGCCCTGCAAATTTATTGATTGCTTCAAAAACCTTGAAATCTACACTCATATATTCCGTTCCCCACGTTCTGTTTCAGTTGAATAGTACTGATTATTTTGATTTGCATCCGATAAAAATTCTTTCAATAAGTCTTTATTCTGATCTAAGTCAGCATCCAGCACTTCTCCTACATTTACGCGTCTATCGATATAGGTGCCTTCTGCAGGAATACGCAATGTCTCCAGATCTTTTGATTTTCCACCGGTGAGCATGCCTTTACCGATCGTAAACAATGTCTTTCCGTCGACATTTGTATCGATATAAGGATCGATAACGCCAAGTAATTTAGGTAAATTGAACAGGGTATTCATGCTGACAGCTTCATCTTTCAGTTTCGATAATGCTTCCTGCTGGCGCTTGACACGTCCGAAATCGCTCTGAATATCATGGCGGAAACGTACATAGCCGAGCAGCTGATCGCCGTTCAAATGCTGTTCGCCGGGTTCGAGTGTCATGCCGATTCCGTGCGACATCGCGTAGGGGATATCGACTTCAATACCTTCCGGCGCTATCACGTCGACAATTTTAGAAAAGCCCTCAAAGTTTACAATGGCATAATATTGCACGTCCACATCGAAATTATGCTTTATGGTCTTTCGCACCAGCTCCGGTCCGCCGAGAAAAAAAGCGGCATTTAATTTTTGCATGCCGTATTCGGGAACTTCCACATATGTATCACGCATTAAAGAAACCAGTTTCACTTCATTTGTATCTTGATTATAATGACCGATCATCAAAGCATCTGAACGTGCTTCTTCTTCGTCAGCTCTCGCATCATTGCCGATTAAAAGAACGTTAATTTCCCCGAACTGTGCTTCTGCACCTTCAAACGGTTCAAATTTCATATTTTCCTTACTGTCGCTATCGCTTACTTTATCTTCATTAGCCATCGATACCCCATTATTATACTGGTAAGCAAAGTATCCCGCACCTGCCAGTAATAAAAACAAGAGAATAAGGAAAATGTTCCTGCGTCCTTTGTTCTTCTTCTTTTTCAAGAATTCACTTCTTTTCTCCACTTTCTTCACCTGCTCATCTGATTATGAATTTCTGGTTACAGCGTTTGAAGCAATCTGCACTGCGACTGCGTCATCGAGAAAGCCGATGGCGAATAAATAGTCCGGGATTACATCGATTGGTACAATGAAATACAGCAATGCGCTTCCGATAATCGCCAGCTCTTTCGTATTGCCGTTTTTCGTCTTAAACCGGTTGAATAAATATTTCATCTGGTCAATAAAAGGACCGATTCCTCCAGTGCTCTTCAGCTTTTCCTCAAATTCATGAAGTATACGTTCCTCACCATCTACCGTTTGAGAAAAAACTTCGTAATCGGTCAGCTGTTTTTCTACAGAAGAAATGGAAATGTTGGCAGAGAGCAGTTCCGAAGTATGTAAGAGCTGTTCAATTGTTTCATCATAAGCTGAAGTTGAATCTTTCTCATTATCTACAGGATAACCTGCCGATTCCAGCAACTTGGTCAATGGCAGATTCAGAACAGATGAAAACTGCTCCAGGTGATCAAGCGTTGCTTTTCGCTTATGGTTAATAATACGAGAGATCGTAGCTGTATCAATATTCGTTTGTTCACTTAACTTGCGCATGGATATAGACCGATTAGCCAGAGTTTCCCGCAATAACTGCCCAATAGTAATTTCAAGACTTTCTGACGCCATGAAAAGAGCCTCCTTTTAAAAGACATCAGTCAAAGATGTTTACCTATTTGTCTTCACTATAAAAAATAGTAAAGGAGTGTTGACAATTTGTCAACGTCTGCCGAAAACCGTATACTTTAGTCAGAGGGCAAACTGCAAAGGAAGTATCTTATGAATTTAAAGAGTTGCCGTTTCATTCTATAGGAATTTATAAAAGGAGGAGCCGTTATGCTGAAGAAATTCTTACTCCTGATCGCGGTGATTTTCGTACTGTCTGCCTGCTCGCAATCATCTGGCTCTGAAAAGGATTCAGCATCTGAGATCACGCTGAATACGATCGATGGGAAGTCAGTCAGTTTAGCTGATTATGAAGGAGAAAAAGTATACGTGAAATTCTGGGCGTCTTGGTGTTCCATTTGTCTTGCAGGCCTGGAGGAAGTCAATGCACTGGCTGGAGAAGACAATGATTTTGAAGTGCTGACTGTAGTTGCTCCTGATTATAATAATGAAATGGAAAAAGAAGATTTCATTGTTTGGTTTAAAGGACTGACTGGTGTAAATGATTTGCCGGTGCTGCTAAATGATGGAGGGAGCCTTGCGAAGGAATTCAATGTAAAAGGTTATCCGACATCTGCTTTCTTCGACAGAAGCGGGCAGCTGATCCGTTCGCAGCCTGGACATTTGTCTAATGAAAAAATAAAAGAGGCCATGGCTTTAATTGAGTAGAGAAAGGGGACAGAGCAGATGAAAATGAAATATCTTGTGGTTTTATTGGGATTATTGCTGCTTGGAGCCTGTTCATTCGAAAACGCTAATACAAATACAACAGATTCCGGTACGGATACAGATTCACTGCGACAAGAACTCGCGGAGGTTTTGAACTCGCCATCTGATTCAAAATATCCTGCAAATCCGAATAAAGATTTGACATTCAATAAGGATAATCTCCAGGAAGTGTATTTGGCAGGTGGCTGTTTCTGGGGAGTAGAAGCATATATGGAGCGCGTGTACGGGGTATATGACGTCACTTCCGGCTACGCAAATGGTACAACGGAAAATCCGACTTACAATGAAGTGATCACAGGGAAAACGGGCCATGCAGAAACCGTGCACGTCCAATTCGATCCCGAACGAACTGATCTGGATACAATACTGGACCATTTCTTTATGATTATCGATCCTACTTCATTGAATAAACAAGGCAATGATCGAGGCACACAATATCGTTCAGGAATTTTCTATAGTGATCCGGCTCAAAAAGCTATGATTGATGAGAAAGTAAAGAAGGAACAAGAGCAGTATAAAAAAGATATTGTGACAGAAGTTGAACCATTGACAAGCTACACATTGGCAGAAGACGAACATCAGGACTATCTTGAAAAAAATCCGAACGGTTATTGTCATGTTAAATTTGATACGCTGGAGGGCCAGGAAATTCCGTCTGTTATCGATGCAGCGGCCTATCCCAAGCCGAGCGAACAAGAATTGAAAGAAAAATTGACAAAAGAGCAGTATCAAGTAACACAGGGCGATAATACTGAAGCGGCGTTCTCTAATGAATATTGGGATACGTATGAAGATGGGATTTATATTGATGTAGCAACAGGAGAACCGCTTTTCTCAAGTGCTGATAAATATGATTCACAATGCGGCTGGCCAAGCTTCACGAAACCAATCATTCCCGAAGTCGTGACAGAGCATAAAGATAAGAGTTTCAATATGGAACGGATTGAGGTGAGAAGCCGGGCGGGTGACAGTCATCTTGGGCATGTGTTCCCAGATGGACCGAAAGATAAAGGGGGGTTACGTTACTGTATTAACAGTGCGGCCATTGACTTTGTCGCGCTTGAAGAGATGGAAGACAAAGGTTATGGCTATCTGACAAGCTACGTAAAATAATGTACAATAACAGTAATAGTAACTGAAGGAAAGGCAGCTCAGGCTCCCTTTCCTTTTTAACGATTTGAGATTGGATCGGGACTTTGTGAAGTGCCAAATAGAATGCTGCTGTAAAGCGAAACAACTATCACGGCATCTTAACAGAGTACTGCATCATAGTATGTAGTACGAACAAGAAAGGAATGAAAATATGAGAGAAATGGTTGCAAGCTGCAGAGAGCTTGTGGAAAAGATTTACATTCAATATGATGCGAGTCACGACCTGGATCATATTGACCGTGTAATGAAGAATGCAGAGAAGATTTTATTGAAAGAACCTGCAGCGGATAAACTGGTTGTACAATTAGCAGTTCTGCTGCACGATATTGAAGACGCTAAATATGAGGCAATGCATGAAGCGACGACGAATGAAATGCTGGATCAAATAGGAGCTTCTGCAGATCTTTCTGCAAAGATACTGTCTGCTATCGAAAGTGTGTCATTCAATGGCGGGCATGCAAAAGAGATCACGTCTATTGAAGGAGCGATTGTCAGAGATGCCGATCGTTTGGATGCAATCGGAGCGATTGGAATCGCAAGGGCATTCGCGTTTGGCGGTGCCAGAGGAAGAAAGCTATATGATTTAGAGGAAGAAGCACGCAGAACAATGTCCGCTTCAGAGTACCGCGCAAAAGAAACGGCTTCTGTAACACATTTTCACGAAAAACTATTATTGCTGAAAGAGTTGATGGTGACGACTGAAGGAATGCGTCTTGCAGAAGAACGCCATGATTTTATGGTGTCTTTTCTGAAACAGCTTAAGAATGAAATCGAATAAAAATTATTGGTTTCACAATCTGAAAATTAGATTTCCTATTCTGAACTTTGTCTGATAGAATTGAGTTACTGAGCATACGATTCTATCCTATGAAGAAAAAGGTGAGTCCTTGGATAAAAATAATAAATTATTTGTCATTACATTAATTGCCATTGCACTATTTACATTAGGCGGCTTTGCCGTGCAAAAAGGTTTTATCACATTTTAGAGAAGTCCTTAGGTCCTTATAAATGACCTGAGGGCTTTTTATTCTGCAATCAAATGTTGACCTGCTGCATATAGTATAGGTAGCTGCAACGGAATTTTTCATGAAATTATTAAAAGGAGTGTTTCCATTATGTATAACCAGGAAGAGCGAACGATTACAGTTTTCGGAGAAGGTGCGGTAAAGGCATCCCCTGACCGCGTGCAGATTGTTATATCTGTGAATTCGAGAGGAACGGAACTGCAGGAAATTCAGCGGGACAATGCCGACAGAATGAACCAGGTCAACAAAGCGTTGACAGCCGCAGGTATTTCACAAGATTCCATTCAGACGATAGATTACCAGATTCGTCCCGTATATGACTACTCGAATGGGGAACAGCGGTTTCAAGGCTATGAAGTGATTAACACGATCCGTATCACAAGTGATAACTTGTCCCGTGCAGGAGAACTTGTGGATTTGGCTGTAAAAAACGGCGCCAATCAAATTGGTTCGATAGAATTCAGCTTGCAGGACGAAGGTGAATATTATCAAAAAGCACTGGCACTTGCCCTGCAGGATGCAGAGAAGAAAATGATTACGATCGGTACAACATTGCAATTGCCGAACAAACCAATTCCAATGACAATAGAAGAGCAGCATGCTAATCAGCCGATCGCATTTCGGGCAGTTGCGATGGCAGATACAGTTTCCACACCTATTTCTTCCGGCACACTGACAATCAGTGCGAGTCTGCTAGTCAAGTATCAGATTGTCTGACGATGGGTGGCATACGTTTTGACTGTCTGCTACTATGAGATAAAAATGTTTGGAAAGAGGCGTCGCTGATGGATCTCTATTCATTATTAATGAGCGAGCGGTGGACGGGCAAGGTGCTGGCATAGGGCAAAATTTGAACACTGGCAACAACTATTCTTTTAAGAAGACTGAATATAGAGGACATGTGACGAGCCTGTTTTGCTTGTGGTAATTGGCGGAGAAGGCACGATTCGCGAAGTGTTGAATGGCATAATAGGATTCGAGCACGTTACGATCAGTATCATGAAAGCGAGTATAGGAAATGACTATTCCAGGGGATTTTCTGCTTTTCATGATATTACTGAAATTGAAACTTATTTAACGTGAAGTAGATGATAATTTCTTAAAAGTAAATATGAATTGCAAGCTTCTCGAATAACGGAAACGTTAGAGAAGTTTTTTTATTCATGTTGATGATTCAGTCAATATATTAACTAGTAAAAAAGTTGGCAGAATATGCGAACTGTGAAGTTTACTGTATTACTTTTGTAAAGGCATTTTTAGTACCTGTATTTCATATTCTGAAGTATCTTAGACTTACCTCATATATACAGTAAGTAAATTTTACTAATTCATAAACATTTCCGAAAAGTAAAAATGTAAGCATTTACAATTAGAAAATGGTATGTTATTTTGTATTTAGTCATAGACTATGATTAAATGAAAAGGAGAGTGAAGACATGGCGATGCTAGATTGGTTAGTAATTATTTTATTCTTTGTCGTAATGATAGTTATTGGATTTACTTCGTACAACAAAATTAGCGGGTCAAAGGATTTCTTCGTTGCCGGAGGAAAGTTGCCTTGGTGGTTATCCGGAATATCCCATCACGTCTCAGGTTACAGTGGTGCTGTATTTGTTGCATATGCTGCGCTAGCATATACTCACGGTTTTAGTATTTATATTTGGTGGGCATTAACTATTACCGTTGCTGTTATCACAGGAGCATACTTGATGGCTCCACGTTGGGCTCGCTTACGAATTAATTATGATATTGAGTCTCCCACTGAATATTTATCACTTCGTTATAATTTGCCTACCCAGCAGTTGATGGCTTGGTGTGGTGTGTTATTAAAACTATTTGATGTAGGAGCTAAATGGGCTGCTATAGGAATTCTGCTAAATGTTTTTACAGGTATTCCAATAATCTATGGAATTTTAGTATCAGGAATTGTTTCTCTTATCTATATTACAATCGGTGGATTATGGGCTGATGTTTGGACAGATTTTGCACAGTTTATCGTACAAATTGTTGCGGGTCTGGTTATGTTCTTTGTCGTAATGAATATGTTGGGTGGACCCAGTTCGCTTACAGGAATTTGGGCGCAATTACCGCAAGAAAACTCCATGTTGTTTAGAGAGCCATATACAGTCTGGTACGTCTTCTTCTACTTTTTCGTTGTATTCCTAAGCTACAATGGTGGAACCTGGAACTTGGCAACACGTTACATTTCTGCTCCTTCAGGTAAAGAAGCGAAAAAAAGCGGAATTTTATCAGGAGTGCTTTACCTTATCTGGCCATTGTTTTTATTTTTCCCGATGTGGGCTGCGCCTTTAATTCTGCCTGGCTTGGAAGATCCATCTAAACTATATGGTTTATTAGCTCAAGAATTATTGCCAGCAGGTTTGGTTGGGTTAGTACTAGCTGGTCTATTTGCTGCTACGATGTCAATGACTTCCTCTGATGCGAATACAATTTCGGCAGTTATTACACGCGATATTTTACCGGTTATGAATAAAAAGTATATTAATATGAGTCAGAAAGAGTCACTACGAATTGCTAGAATTACAACATTTACATTTACATTGATTACATTAGTTATTGGTATACAAGCTGAAAGTTTTGGTGGAGTATTAGGATTAATCATTTCCTGGTTCGGCGCACTAATTGGGCCTATCTCTATCCCGATGTTACTAGGTTTATTTCCACAATTTAAACATTCAGATTCAAAAGCTGCTATCAGTTCCATATTGGCAGGTTTACTCATGTTTGTACTTACAAAGTACGCATTCACACTGCCGCTATCATTATCAGTCGGATCACCGGTTCTAGTATCTGGAATCGTCTTTATCGGTATGGGATTACTAAACCGTAATACACCTGTCAAACCAGAAGTTGAAGCTCTTATTCAAGCTGTATCTAAAGATGATGTTAAAGCATAAGGGAAGTGATAGCATTGAATCGAGAAAAGTTATTGGCATTCTACACATCACAACTTAATGATAATTTTATACCCTATTGGGAATCAAAAATCGATGAACAATTCGGTGGTGTGTTCTCCTGTATTCAAAACGACGAAGACACTATACTCAGTCACAATAAGTATACTTGGTCTCAAGGCAGATTCTTATGGATGAACAGTCGATTGCTGCAATTGCGTGAAAGATATACATTAGCGGTAAATAAAAAATGGGAAAGATCTGCTCATAAAACGTATGAATTTTTGCAATCAAATGGTAAATTAGAAAACCAGCATGTTGTAAATGCAACAGAAGCAGATGGGACAAAGATAGATACAGAATTGGATGTAAGTATTTTTGCAGATTGTTTTTATATATTAGGCTATAACGCTTATGCAAACTATGTAAAAGATCAAACTATTTTTCATGAAGCGCTGGATACGTATCGATTGGTTAAAAGAAGAATAGAAGAGAATAACTTCAAATCTGAACCTTATCCAATTCCTGATAAATTTGAGTCTCATTCGATTCCTATGATTCTGATAAATGTAGCCGAAGAACTTTATGACACGGCTATCATTTTCGATGATCATTCTTCTTTAGAATTGAAGGAAGATATTAAAATTTATTTTATCAAGATTATGAAAGATCATTTTAATGGATCCAGAATCGTAGAAATGTTGCCTAAGAGAGACGAAGATAAAGATACGTTGCTCGCACGTCATGTAAATCCCGGTCATACTTTGGAGTGTGTATGGTTTTTGTCAGAATCACTTCATCATTTTACAAGTGAAGAGCAACGAAAATACGAAATTATGCTTCTTCAGTTAATTAAAGATACACTTGCAACTGGCTGGGATAAAGAATATGGCGGACTATTCAGGTTTGTAGATGAAAAAGGTGGAAAACCGGCTGGTCGTTTAATTCATGATAGATTTGAAGAACTAATTAATGACACATGGGAAACTAAGTTATGGTGGCCACATTCGGAAGCGCTTTATACTATTTTAAAATTCGCGTTAACATATGAAGATCAGGATTTATTGTTATGGTATGAAAAGCTAGAGTCCTATGTGTTTTCTACCTTTCCTTCATCTGAAGGAAAGGAATGGACTCAAATTAGAGATCGCTTTGGTCAACCAATTCGAAAAGTTGTTGCGTTACCCGTAAAGGATCCATTTCATATCGTACGCAACTTCTTGTTAATTCAACATCTTCTGAAAGGTGATGAAAAATGGAGGTAAGTACTCTCATTAAAGATATTACTCCAGAATTGCCTATTGGTTTAGCCGGATTCGCCCATAGGGAAGCATATACTGATTCAGTATATGCTCCGATTTTTTTAAAGCTATTTTTGTTTTCAGAAGGTAAACAAACAAAAATTATTGTTATAGCTGATTTGATATGGTGGGATGATAATTTTGTAAGTGAAACAAAAGATGAAATCTGTCGAAAATATAATATAAATGTACAGGATGTTATCTTTCACGCTACTCATAATCATTCAGGACCACAGACATCAGAAAAGTTTAGTGAGCAACTTGGCAAATATGATCAAAATTATGTGAGATGGTTAAAGAATGAAGTTCTTAGAAGTTTTGAATTACTCATTAAATCACCACGTATAAAGGTTACTTTAGAGGAATATACTGGGAAATCAGAAATTGGCGTGTATCGGCGAAAGATTGTGGACGGTTCCTGTTTGATGTTACCCAATTTGACTACAGAAATTGATGACACATTGACCGTCCTGCTTTTAAAGGATGTTAATCATAAAAACGTTGCAGGATTAATACATTTTAGTTGTCATCCAACCTGTACAGATGAAAATGCAGTGTCCAGTGAATATGTTGGAGTTTGCTGTGAAAAAGTCAGTCGTGAGCTAGATGGGATACCTGTAGCTTTTCTACAAGGTTTTTCTGGCGATATACGTCCTTGTCTTATAAATGATGGAACGTTTTACAGAGGACGGCTATCTGATATGAAAGCACTTGGTTTAAGGGTTGCAGAGGATGTCAGACGAATTCTAACCAGTCAACCTGCCATAGTAGAAGAATTCCAATTCTGTACTGAGAAGCTGACTCTACCTTTGCTTTTCACAAGAGCAACAAATGAACATGAAGATAGTACGCTGATGACAGAGTGGCGAAATTTAACGAAAAATGTGGCCGATGAACAAATGCTGAATATAACTTACTGGCGGTTATCAAAAGAAGTAGGGTTTATATTTTGTAATGCTGAAATGGTTCAAAGTTATGGGCAGAAAATTGCTGGTATAGATTCGACTGTTTTACCAGTTGCCTACAGTGATGGAATGATTGGTTATGTTGCAGATGAACTACAATTGGAAGAAGGCGGCTATGAATCCAATCAATTTATTTATTACTTTAACTTAAAAGGTAAATTAAATAGAAAAAGTGCACAGAAAGTTATTTCCAATTTAGAATGCTTGGTTAGGAGGAATATAAAATGAATGCAATTCTACAAGAAGGTATAAAAGGTACTCTCACCTATAGAGTATTTAAGTCTCGAGAAGAAATGGGTGAACATTCTGCAGATCTTGCAGCAAATAAGATTAAGGCTGCTTTAAACGAAAAAGATGAGGTTCGTGTAATTTTTGCATGTGCTCCATCCCAAAATGAGATGCTAAGACACCTAGTTGAAACTCCGGATATCGATTGGTCCCGCATCGTGGGTTTTCATATGGACGAATATATTGGACTTCCAGAAGATTCTACTCAATGGTTTAAGTTCTATATTGAAAATCATTTACTATCTAAAGTTTCGTTAAAAGAATTTCATTTTATTGATGGAACTAAATCTCCAGAGAAAATGATGGAGGAATATACAAGTTTATTGAATGAAGCTGAAATTGACGTTGTGTGCTTAGGTATCGGTGAAAATGGTCACATTGCTTTCAATGATCCACCAGTAGCTGATTTCAATGATCCGTTTATGATAAAAGAAGTGCAATTAGATCAATTTAGTCGCCAGCAACAAGTAAATGATGGTTGTTTTGAAACTTTGGATGAAGTTCCGACTCATGCGCTTTCCCTGACAATCCCCGCATTAATTAGGGCGAAAAGGATGGTTTGCACGGTGCCGGGCATTACGAAATCCCGAGCAGTCAAGGAGACATTATCTAATGAGATTTCTACAGATTGTCCTTCAACTATTCTTAGAAAACACAATGATGCTTATCTAATTATGGATAAATCTGCTTTTGGAGAATACTATGATTAAATTTAAAGGTAATACTCTTGAAGGAAAGTCAGTAGAAGTAACGATTGAGTCAGGTTTAATTAAAACTATAAAAGATATTAATTGGGATCCCACATTACTCACGATTGCACCGGGCTTAGTTGATATACAAATTAATGGATATAAAAGTCATGATTTTAATGCTGCTCCGCTAAGCGAAACTGATTGGGAACATGTTATTCAAGAATTACTGAATATAGGAGTAACCACTTTTTATCCGACGGTCATTACAAATAGTATTGAACGGCTGAACTATATTTTTCAAGAAAATGTAGACGTGTTATCAAAAAGACCAGATTTAGTTAAGCATATCGGCGGTTTCCATTTAGAAGGACCATTCTTATCACTGGAAGATGGACCACGTGGAGCGCACGAGAAATCTTTCATTAAAAAACCGGATTATGAAGAATTTCTCTCTCTCCAAAAATCCGCTAAAAAAATGATAAAAATTATTACGATGTCACCTGAGTGGGAAGGGTCTGACGCATTCATCAGATCAGTAGTTGCAGATGGAGTCAAAGTTGCAATTGGACACACGTCAGCAAATACAACGCAAATTCGGAATGCAGTAGAGTCTGGAGCAAGTATTTCAACACATTTAGGCAACGGGGCCCACGTTTTAATGAAACGGCATCCAAACTACATTTGGGATCAACTTGCAGAAGACGCGCTGTGGACAAGTGTAATTGCAGACGGCAATCATCTTCCGGAAAATGTAATAAAAGTTATGAAACGTGTAAAAGGTAAAAAGCTAATTCTAGTCAGCGATAGCGTAGCGTTAGCAGGTATGCCTGCCGGAAAATATCAAGCGTCTGTTGGCGGCTCTGTAACATTAACTGAAAGTGGCAGACTTCAATTGTCTGATCAACCTGAATTATTGGCTGGTTCAGCACAGAATTTATTACAAGGTATAGAGTTTCTTGTGAAAAATAATATTGATACTCTTGATGAAGCAATTAGAAGAAGCTCAATATTTCCAGCGAAGTTTATGGGGCTTGAATTTGAGGGCCTTAAGGTTGGAGCAAAAGCAGATTTAGTATTACTAAATACGTCAGGGACAGTTTTTGAGGTAGAGGTAGTATTTAAAGAAGGGATACTTAGGAAAGGAGAATTTTGAAATGTCTAAAATAATTGCTGATTATTATTCTGAGATCAAAAAGTATTTGGATGAAATAATAAAAACAGAGTCGGATCAAATAAAAAAAGCAGCTGAGATGGTGGCATCCCATATTAGTGATGATAAGATATTTTACGTATATGGACCAGGAGGACATTCAAACTTAGCATCACAAGAAGTATTTTTTAGAGCGGGTGGGCTAATGCACGCAAGTGCAATTTTAGATGAAGGAACATTATTAAGTGGCGGTGCACTCAGGTCAATGGCAATTGAAAGAACGCCGGGATATGGAAGGATTGTTATTGATGATTATAACTTGCAAAATGGCGATTTGCTCATCCTTACAAATGCTTATGGTATCAATGCAGCTACTATTGATGCTGCTTTGGAAGCGAAAGATCGTGGAGTTACTGTGATAAGTATCAGTTCATTTTCGCATGCAAATAATACACCAGAAAATCATCCTGCCAGACACCCGTCAAAATTAAATCTTCATAATATCAGTCATTTAAGTATTGATTCAAAAATACAAGTTGGGGATGCTGTAATAAATATAGAAGGACAAGAGCAAATGGTGGGTGCTATGTCTACATTTGCCAATGCTTTTATACTTAATGCCATTACATTAGAGACTGTTGAAATACTTGCTAGAAAAGGTATAAGTCCGCCAATTTGGAAGAGTGGGAATGCAACAGGCGGTGATGAATGGAATAATCAGTTTATATCACGTTTTAAGGGAAAGATAAGGAAATTATAAGCAGATCGGGTATAATGGAAGGAGAGGATTAAATAGAATTGGAGAAATTTCATGATAAAAGGAACTAGTTTTTTACGAGAGAAAAATAAAAGAAGACTTCTGGCTAAAGTCAGAGAACTAAATGAAACATCACGACAAGAATTGGTTAATTTAATGGGAGTAAGCAAAAATACGGTTTCTCTCATAGTTGATGAACTAATTAATGAAGGTATTATTGTAGAGAAAGGTAGTAAAGAACCAGGATTAAAAGGAAGACCGCCTATACGTATTCAAATTAATCGTGAAGGATATCGGGCGATTGGTTTTACTTTCAATCAATACGAACTCAAGTATATTGTAGTTGATTATTATGGTGATACAGTGGAAGAACGGACGATAAATTTAAATGGTACGGATCATGAATTAGTCTTGTCGAGAATAACTGAAATCATAGAGAGTCTTATAGCTAAATACAAATTAATAATAGGGATAGGAATTGGTGTCCCGGGTATCGTAGATGTCGATGAAAAAATGATCTTAACTTCAACATCCCTTAATTGGAAAGAGGTCTCTTTCAAGAAACTGAATGCATTTACCGTGCCAATCCATATCCACAACAGTGTGAATATGGGTGGTTTAGATGCAATGATTAGAAACGGATTTGTTGAGGATGAGGGCATTTTTTATATTCGTGTAGGTGAAGGAGTAGGCGGATCATATTTATATGGTAAAGAAATCATTTATGGCGCCAGCTGGACAGCAGGCGAGGTAGGTCATATTTCCATAGACAGCCAGGGACCTAAATGCCGTTGCGGTCAGGTTGGCTGTTTAGAAATGTTGATTAACCATCGCTCCGTAATTAACAAGCTGAAAAAAGAAGGAATTGAAATTGCGATGAAGGGAGAGGATTTATTTTTTACAGACGAACAATTGAAATCACTCAGTATTCAAAGCGTGATTGGTGAAAATGGAGCCTATTTAGGAAGAGCCCTTATTCAGATTATTCATCTGATTAATCCTAAGTATATTTTGATTGATAGTTCATATAATCAATTTGATGTTTTTAGTAAGCAATGTGAACATATGATAAATCAGCATACATTGCCTGCTTCTATCAGGTCTACTAAAATCACATTTGAAAATCAGCGAAATAGTCTTTGCAAAGGTTCTGCACTGGTTGCAATCTTATACTATGAAAATTATACAAACACTATTTAGATAAATTTAAATAAAAAATCTTTTAGGATTGACATCTCTTACAGTTGTCCTTTATGTTAGTTATAGATTTTTTATTTTTCTATTAATTTACTAAACCGGTTTAGTAAATGAGTCTGGAGGTGATTTATTTTGAAAGTTACCATGTTAGAAGTTGCGAAACAAGCAAATGTATCCAAAAGCACTGTCTCGCAATACATCAATAAAAGGTATGAATATATGTCTCCCGATACTAGGAAACGTATTGAACAGGCAATAGAGGAACTGGATTATGTTCCAAATTCGATTGCTAAAAGTCTTAAACAAAAAAAGACCAAGACAATTGGCGTAATAGTTGCAAATATTCTACATGAATTTTCTACTGAGATCATTCGCTCGGTAGGAAATGAATGTGATAAGAACGAATATCATATTTTTGTTTGTAACGCAGATGATGATCCAAAGAAAGAAAGAGGATATATCGACAATTTACTTGCAAGACAAGTGGATGGTCTCATTATTATTCCTACAGACGGCAATGGAACATATTATAGTGATCTATATAAAAGAAAGGTTCCTATCGTGTTTCTGGACAGAAAGACCACTACAACATCTTATCCAACCATAGTTTTGGATAATGAAGAAACTGCGAGGCTGGCAGTTGAACGTATTGTTCATGAAGGCAAAAAGAAAGTGGCTGTGGTGGGTACTTCTTTAGATAAATATATTAGTCCAAGGATTGAGCGTATTGAAGGTTACAAAAAAGCTTTAAAACACTACGGATTGAAGTCTGAGCCTTCATGGGTTATAGCTGAGGAACGTTTGAAGATTCAAATGGAATTGATCAAATTATGGGATTCACCTGGACAGAAACCTGATTCATTTTTCGCAATTAATGACATTGCACTAATTGAACTATTATACTTCGTGAAAAAGTTAAAAGCTGATGTACAGGAACAACTAACAATCGTGGCTGTTGATAATTCACCATTCCTAGATATATTACAAAGCAAAATATCGATTATTCATCAACCGACCCGATTAATGGGCGTGTCAGCTGTTGAACTTTTAATGCAAATGATAAACACAGACAGCATTGAAATCGAACAGCCTTTAAAGAAATTTACACCCACAATATCTAGTTAAAGAGGAGAGAGGGAAATGAGGCAATTCAGAGTGTTGACGATCGGTGATTCGATGATCACGATGACCCCGTTAAAAGAAGGCCCAATGAGAATGAACCATTATTTTGAGCGTAAAGTGGGAGGTGCTGAACTGAACTTTTCTATTGGGATGGCACGCCTCGGACTAACACCTTCCTTCATATCCAGGGTAGGAAAAGATGAATTCGGTCAGTATATTTTCAACTATTTAAGAGGTGAAGGAGTAGATGTTTCACAGATTGATTTCGTGGAAAATAAATCAACGTCTCTAAACTTCCGTGAAATTTTTAATAATGGTGACAGCCGAACTTATTATTATCGCACAAATGGGCCTATCTTATCGTTAGAACAGCAGCATTTAAAAGAAGAACACATTAAAGAGATGGATTTAATTCACCTTTCGGGAGTCTATTTGGCTCTCGATTCAAGTACGCTAGACATCGTTTTAAGAATAGTAAAAATAGCGAAGAAATACAATATACCCGTTTCATTTGACCCGAATCTTCGTTTGAAGTTATGGAGCATTGAAGAAGCTAGAGAAGCGTTTGAAAAGATTTATCCATTTGTTCAAATTTTCCTAACAGGGGAAGAAGAGATTGAACTGCTAATCGGGAGTGCTAATAAACCGGATATCGAAATCTTTACCGGGAAGCATACTATTTCTCATTTTGTGATGAAACGCGGTCATCGAGGTGCTTCATTATTTACAGATGGTGAATGGTACGATCGCGGGATTTACCAAGTTGATGCAGTGGATACCGTTGGAGCCGGTGACGGTTTTGATACAGGATTTATTTACGCCTATTTGAATCAATTAGAACCACTCGATATGCTGACCTATGGCAATGCTGCAGGAGCCCTCGTAACTACAGTTGTTGGAGATAATGAAGGACTGCCGTCACTGCATGAACTTGAAGCTTTTATAAATGGAACAAAGTCTATTGAAAGATAATTTTGGGAGGTTTTTAAATGGATTCAGTCATTAAAAGTATAGAAGAACAACGTGTCGTTGCGGTAATACGTGCAGATACTGCTGAAGAAGCAATAGCTATTATTGAGGGTGCGGTAGCAGGAGGGATTTCATTAATTGAGCTAACATACACTACTCCGGATGTAGCGGAAATATATGAAAAAACTCGCCATTTATCATTTACTTTTGGAGCTGGTACTGTAAATGATATTGAAACAGCAAAAGAAGCAGTTGAATTAGGAGCTGGATTTATTGTCAGTCCATATTTTGATCCTGAGGTTGCTGACTATTGTATGAATGTACAGATTCCTTATTTTCCAGGCTGTATGACTGTTAAGGAAATGATGATAGCAAAGAAAGCAGGAGCACCGATCATAAAACTATTTCCTGCAAATCATTTTGATTCATCGTTCATAAAAGCTGTGAAGGGTCCTTTACCTGATGTGAAGATTATGCCTACTGGCGGAATTGGGCTGCACAACCTTTCGGAATGGCTGCAAGCAGGGGCTATTGCTGTTGGAATTGGAAGCGATTTAAATAAAGCATATGCTGAAGGCGGAGTAGCAGCAGTTACTGATATTTCAAAAAAATATACAAGATTGGTGAAGGGAGTACAAGTCTGATGAAAATGACATTTCGATGGTATGGTGTTAATAACGACACAATTGAATTAAAGCAGATCAAGCAAATTCCTAATGTCGAAGGAATTGTATGGGCTCTTCATAAAAGGCCTGTAGGCGAAGTTTGGCCAATCGAAGAAATCGATGAAGTATTACAACATATCCAAGACAATGGATTTCATGGCGAGGTTGTAGAGAGCGTAAACGTACATGAAGATATCAAGCTGGGGTTAGACTCCCGTGCCCGTTATATTGAAAATTATAAAGAAACAATACGCAACCTGGGCTCCAGGGGTGTAAAGGTTATATGTTATAATTTCATGCCGATTTTTGATTGGACCAGGACTGATTTATTCTATCCGCTTGAAGACGGTTCCACTGCTCTTTTCTATGACCATTCAAAAATTACGAAGATGACTCCGTCTGAGCTTGTTGAAGAAGTTTCAAAGTCATCAAAACTGACTTTACCTGGTTGGGAAAAGGAAAAAATGGCTCAACTAAAAGAGTTATTTGAGCAGTATGAAAACATCTCTGAAGAAGACTTGTGGAGTAATTTGGAATACTTCTTATTAGAAATATTACCTGTGGCCGAGGAAGCAGGGATCAAGATGGCTATCCATCCAGATGATCCGCCATTTTCTATTTTCGGTTTGCCGAGGATTATGACAACTGAGAAAAGTGTGGAGCGTTTATTGCAGATTTCTCCATCTCCTTCAAATTGTCTAACTTTATGCACTGGTTCATTTGGTGCTCGTTCTGATAATGATGTAGTGGCATTGACCGAGAAATATATAAAGAACTCTCCATTTACACACGTTCGCAATGTAAAACATTTTGAAGACGGAAGTTTTGTTGAAACATCTCATTATACAACTGATGGTTCAATTGATATAGCGGGCGTAATTGAGCAATACGCAGATCAGCAATATGAAGGCTACGTGCGACCGGACCATGGCAGACATCTATGGGATGAAGAATGCAGAGCGGGTTATGGTTTATACGACCGTGCACTTGGAATTATGTATTTACATGGACTTTGGGATGCTTACTCCAGAAAGAGAGGAAACTAATATGTATCCAATACACTCATATTTCAAAAATAAAACTGTGGTGATCACTGGCGGCAGTGGCATTTTATGTTCTGAAATGGCTCGTGCTCTATCAAAACAACAAGCTAATATTGTGATTATAAATAGAACTTTAGAAAAAGGAGAGAAAATCGCAGATGAGCTTCGTTCACTCGGCGGGCAGTCGATGGCATTGTCTGTAGATATCTTAGATAAAGACTCGCTTTTAGATGCAAGAACGCAAATTCTAGATAAGTTTGGCGCTATCCATGTATTGATTAATGGTGCGGGTGGTAATCATCCAGATGCGATTACATTTGATGAATATTTCATTGAAAACAGTAAGGGAAATACATTCTTTGATTTAGACGAAACTGGATTCAAACAAGTCTTTAATACAAACTTCCTGGGAACATTCTTAGCTACCCAGGTCTTTGCTGAAGAATTGCTGAAAGTCGATCAGTCATCCATTTTAAATATTTCTTCTATGAGCGGGTATAGTCCTCTGACAAAAGTACCTGCATACAGTGCTGCGAAATCGTCAATAAATAATTTTACACAATGGCTGGCAGTGTATTTTGCCGGAACATCCATCCGAGTTAATAGTATTGCGCCTGGATTTTTCTTAACGGATCAGAATAGAGCTTTACTTACGAACGAAGACGGCAGTCACACAGATCGGGCAGAAAAGATATTAAGCCAGACACCTTTAAAAGAGTTCGGACAGCCTGATGATCTAATTGGCGCCATGCTCTTTTTGACAGATCCTCACTATTCAAGATTTATTACAGGAATCATCATCCCTGTAGATGGCGGTTTCTTAGCATACTCCGGTGTGTAACATCGATTAATAATTATCAAGGGCGAAATGTTGGTAACAAAAATAGACCTCAGACAATTCAAAAGGAATTGTCTGAGGTTTATTAGATTTTGGATTAGAATAAAGTAGAATTAATTTTAAATATCATTTCTTGTAGATTCTCTAACTACAAGAGAGGAACGTAAAGAATATACCATTTTTTCATTTGTACCTTTATCTATTTGCATAATTAAGGTATTCACTAGAGACTGGGCAATACTATCATTTGAAACACCGACACTAGTTACAGGTACTTCCAGATTGCTCATTTGAGGAATATTATCGTATCCGATAATTGAGATATCTCTTGGAATATGAATGTTCTTTTCCTGAAGTCCTCTTATAACTCCTGATGTTATATCGTAACTTGAACATATAACTCCGTCGGGAAGATTCGTATCCTCTTCTAAAATCTCCTGAATGCAATTATAGCCGTTTATCCAATCGAGTCCTTTACTATTAAATACAGAGTGATCTATTTCAAACTTTTCAGTTGCATGGATAAAACTGTTTAATTTGGCCAGTTGCCGATCGTCCCGGCTGTCAGTATCACCAATAAACGCCAGTCTTTTGTATTTTCTTTCACTGAAAAACTGAACAGCCTGTGAAATTGCTCCTTCGTAATCTACATCTACAATTGAAAAGTTCTTTTGGGGCGAATTTACACCATATGCGATAATGGGTAT
The DNA here is from genome assembly GCF_023707945.1 of Sporosarcina sp. NCCP-2331. Classification (NCBI taxonomy): domain Bacteria; kingdom Bacillati; phylum Bacillota; class Bacilli; order Caryophanales; family Caryophanaceae; genus Sporosarcina; species Sporosarcina sp. NCCP-2331. The sequence goes on along the minus strand of NZ_BRCD01000023.1, from coordinate 38,969 downwards.
ATTTAAATGGTTTCCCGTAAAGTCAGTCATTGCCTGCTCATCAAAAGCGATGACCCCGTCCACTTGAAATCTTTGAAATTGCTGTAAGGAAATCTCAATTTCATCTATCGATAACAAAATGTTATATTCATTATGTTTAGCGTGTTCATTTATTTTCGAAATGATAGCTGCCGGAGCAATTCTTTCAAGCGTTGGCCAAATGACACCAATTGTTTTCGATTTTTTTTGTACCAGTCTTTGCGCTGCAAAGTTTGGTTGATAGCCTAATTCCTCAGCAATTTTAATAATTTTTTCTTTAGTAATCGGCTTTACCAAAGGACTGTCATTTAACGCTTTCGAAACAGTGGAATAGCTCACATTTGCTACTTTTGCTATATCTTTAATTGTCACAGCCATATGTCCTACCACAAATCCCCTCGTTCAATACTATACTGTTTTATATTCTAATACGATTCATATAACTGAATTAAGTGAATTTCAGATTCTCTAATTACAACAAAACTTACCATTGCTTTTCCATTTGTCGGAATAATCTTTTATAGTTCTTGCAATCTATCATATTATAACATATAATTAAAAATAATAATAACAACGTTGTTATTATTAATGAAAGCGTTTACTAATATTAGAAATGGGGGACTTGGTTTGAAAAAGTTTTGGTTATCTTTACTTGTTGGTTTGATAGCAGTCGTCATGGCAGCATGTGGTGGAGATGAAGGCAGTGAAGATGGGAGTGCGAGTGCAAGCGGGGAGAAGACTATTACGTTGAAAATGGCGGATAACCATCCAGATGATTATCCTACTGTTGTCGGCGATAAAGAGTTTGCACGTCTTGTTGAAGAAAAAACTGATGGCAAGTATAAGATTGAAGTCTATTCAGGAGGACAATTGGGCGATGAAAAAAGTGTCATTGAGCAGCTTCAGGTCGGTTCAATTGATTTATCCCGTGTTAACGTAAGCCCTGTATCTGAGTTTTCAGACCAAATTGGCGTTCTTGGACTGCCTTATTTATTTGAAGATGAGGATCACAAATGGGATATTTTGAATGGTGAGATCGGTGAAGAGTTATTGGAAAGTTTAGATGATGCGAAGCTTGTAGGATTAGCCTATTACGATTCTGGTGCACGAAATTTTTACAATTCCAAGCGCCCAGTTTCCAAACCAGCAGACATGAAAGGTTTGAAAATCCGTGTACAGCAATCTGATATCTTTATTGAACTTGTAAAGTCTCTTGGCGCATCCCCAACTCCTATGTCTTATGATGAAGTATATTCAGGAATTCAAACAGGAGTATTAGACGGAGCTGAGAATAATTTCCCGAGTTACTATTCTTCAAATCATTTTGAAGTTGCGAAATACTACACAATTGATCAGCATTCTAACGTTCCTGAAGTAGTTTTAGCTTCCGCTTCTCTATGGGATAAACTAGATGAAGATGCAAAAAAGGCTTTTAAAGAAGCTGCAATGGAATCACAAAAAGTTCAACGCGAAGCATGGGACAAGTTGACGGCAGATTCAGAAAAAGAAATTTTGGCTGCTGGAAATGAAATTACAGAAATAGATGACCCGGCTGAGTGGAGAGAAGCAGTACAGCCTTTATACGACAAGCATGGGGAAAAGTATAAGGAATACTTAGACAAGATAAAAAAATAAATTCATTCAGGAGTCAGCCCTCTGAACATGGGGGGCTGGCTCAAAGAATTAACTAATCAAGGTGTATTAGATTGGAATAGCTTTTTTAATTAAATAATTTTTTATATTGCGTTTTGACCAACCTTCAATACATACTTCTCAATTTGTAATTTAATAAAGTTTGTTTTTAAGATACTTCAGGCTGAATAATAATTTGAAACCGAAAATGTTTTTCCTGACTCATATGCTCTATATCCCTGTTCGTGTTATTGACAGCTCGGATTTTCTACATATGTTGTGATTTCAAATAAATCTAAAGGAGGATTTGGCTATGAGTAGTTTGCAAAAAGTTAAATACCACTTTGACCGTACTGTAAACTTTATTGCACTTTCAATGGTGCTGATTATGAGTGTAGTTGTAATAACACAAGTTTTCACTAGGAACGTTCTAAATTACACACCAAGATGGTCTGAGGAATTTTCCATGTTGTTGCTTGTATGGATAACTTTTTTAGGAATTGCTGTTGGATTCAGAGAGAAGCTGCATATTGGGGTCAGTGTTTTTGTTTCATTAATGCCGAAACCAATCCAGAAGGCAACAGTATGGATTTCTAAAATTATTATAATTGGCGTGAGCTTTCTATTTATCTACTATGGTTTACAATTTACAGTTCTTATGGGTGGATCAACAATGGCAGGAACTGGTTTTCCTACGAGTGTATTATATGCCTCAATTCCCGTTTGCGGTTTTCTAATGTTGATATATGGAATTGAATTACTTTTTCACGATGACATTCATACAGATTTGTCTGACACTCCAGAGGAGGAAGTATAAATGGGAGTATTAATTTTAATTGGCGGCTTTATATTACTTTTGATTATTAGAGTACCTGTTGCGCTTTCGCTCGTTGTGTCATCTCTTTTAACAGGTCTATACTTAAATATTGACTTGGCTGCAATAGTTCAAAGAATGGTAAGTGGAGTTAATTCATTCTCACTATTAGCCATCCCGTTTTTCATTTTAGCCGGTGAAATTATGAATGAAGGTGGAATTTCGAGAAGACTAATTGACTTATCAAATGTATTAATTGGAAGAGTACGCGGAGGACTTGCAATGGTAAATGTATTGGCAAGTACATTTTTCGGCGGCATTTCGGGCTCAGCAGTTGCGGATGTTTCTTCGATTGGGTCAGTCCTGATTCCTATGATGAAAAAGAAGGGCTATGATTCCGATTATGCAGTAAGTGTTACAGTTTCCAGTGCTGCTCAAGGTGTTATGATCCCGCCTAGTCATAATATGATCATTTACTCAACTGCTGCGGGCGGTGTTTCTGTAGGTGCTCTATTCATGGGTGGAATTGTTCCGGGTCTCCTGCTTGGTTTAGTTTTGATGATTCTTACTTATGCAATAGCAGTTAAAAGAAATTATCCAAAAGGTGAGCCTATTAAAAAAGAAGACGTTCCCCGTATTTTGAGAGAAGGATTTTTAGGTTTGTTTACTGCAGTGATCATTATCGGTGGAATTGTCAGTGGTATTTTCACAGCTACTGAATCTGCCGCAATCGGTGTACTTTACGCATTTATCATCTCTTTCTTTGTCTATCGGGATATCCCAATCAGCAGAATGGGAGTTATTTTAAAGCGTACTTTTTACACACTTTCCATGGTTATGTTTTTAATTGCTGCATCATCAGGTTTTGGATGGTTATTGGCATTACTGAAAGTTCCGGCAATGGTAACAGATTTATTGATTTCTGTTTCGCCTAATGATTTCGTCACTTTACTTTTAATTAATATTATATTATTGGTTTTAGGAATGTTCATGGACATGGCGCCGTTAATTCTGATTGTCACACCTATTTTATTACCGGTTGCACTTAGTATTGGACTGGACCCTGTTCACTTCGGGGTTATGCTTATATTAAACTTATCAATCGGCCTTATTACTCCACCAGTTGGCACTGCGCTCTTTGTAGGGTGTGCTATTGGTAAAATACCTATTGAAAGAGCTTCACTGGGTATGTTGCCCTTCTATGGAGCGATGGTCATAGTTTTGTTACTTGTTAGTTTCATTCCGCAACTTTCGTTAACACTGCCAGATATTTTACTAAAATAAAGGAGCGATATTTTATGAAAAAATTTATGGATGATACATTCCTGCTGTCAAATGAATTAGCGATTAACCTATTTGAAAAACATGCAAAAAATATGCCCATTATCGATTATCACTGCCATTTGAATCCACAGGAAATTGCTGATAACAAATCTTTTAAAAACCTGACGCAAATTTGGTTATATGGTGATCATTACAAATGGCGTGCAATGCGTGCAAATGGAATCGATGAATTTTACATCACCGGTCAGGCAACAGACTATGAGAAATTTATGGCATGGGCTAAAACAGTTCCTATGACAATTGGAAATCCACTTTATAATTGGACGCATTTAGAACTGCAGCGCTACTTTGGTATCTATACCGTATTAAATGAGGACACGGCAGAAGAAGTTTGGAATCGGGCAAATGAGCTCTTGCAGACTGACGATTTCGGAGTCCAGCAATTGATAGAGCGCTTTAATGTAGAAGTTATTTGTACTACTGATGATCCTGTTGACGATTTGTCCCATCATGAAAGAGTTGCAGCTCAGCAACATTTTAAAACAAAAGTGTTACCTAGTTTCAGGCCTGACAAAGTGTTGAATATTCATTTATCTACTTTTGAAGATTGGATTAAAAGCTTAGAACATGTTGTAGGCTACTCTTTATCTGAATTTACTTCACTGCTCAACGCATTGGAAGAAAGAATTCAATACTTTCATGACAGGGGCTGCCGGGTTTCAGATCATGCGCTCGATACAGTTACGTATAACGAGGTTACTGAAGACGAAGCAGCTCTTATTTATAAGAAAGCCATGCATGGAGATTCACTGACAACAGATGAAATAGTGAAGTATCGGACTTTTTTACTGCTGTTTTTAAGTAAACAGTACTCGAGTCATGATTGGGCGATGCAATACCATATGAAAGCATTGCGAAATACGAATGAAAGAAAATTGAGTCTGCTAGGCCCGGATACCGGATTTGATAGCATAAATGATGGAGATATTGCACAACCGCTTGCGAGCTTATTAAATGAAATGGAACTTCAGGAAATATTGCCGAAAACCATTTTATATTCTTTGAATCCCAACGACAACTATGTATTAGGGACAATGATTGGAAATTATCAGGGCGGTCAGCCGGGTAAAATTCAATTTGGTACTGCGTGGTGGTTCAATGATCAAAAAGACGGCATGTTGGATCAAATGAAAGCACTGGCGAACTTAGGGCTGTTTAGCCAATTTATCGGTATGTTAACAGACTCCAGAAGCTTTTTATCATATACGCGTCATGAATATTTCAGACGATTGGTCTGTGACCTGGTTGCAGGCTGGGTAGAAAACGGAGAAGTTCCAAATGACGAGAGATTATTAGGGGGTATTATTGAAAACATTTGTTATGGAAATGCAAGGAACTATTTCAAATTTGAGTAAGGAGCGTGGAAATGGAACGATTAAATAAGAACATGGCAGAAGAAATAAATTCAAGTCCTGAAAAGATTGTTCAATTTGGCACAGGGAATTTTCTGCGCGGATTTACAAATTGGATGATTAAGCGTTTAAATGATGAAACATTTTTCCGAGGCAGGATTGTATCAATGGCATCTACTTCCTCGAATAACTATAAGAAACTAGAGGAACAAGACAATCTTTATACGTTATATATGCAGGGGTTGGTTAAAGGTAAATTAGTTGAAGAAGCCACAATTATAGATACCGTCTCCCGCACCATACCTCTGAATGAGAGATATAACGATTTTCTTCAGTTAGCGGCGGTTGATTCTGTAGAGTTCGTATTTTCTAACACAACCGAAGCGGGAATTGTATTTTGTGACGAAGACAAACTGCAAGGAAATATTAAATCATTTCCTGCTAAATTAACAGAAGCTTTATATAAGCGTTATGAGACATTTAACGGAGACAAGACAAAGGGATGGACAATTATCCCTTGTGAACTTATTGAAAATAACGGTAATGTTCTGCGCGATTTTGTCATACGCTATGCTGTACTATGGAATTTAGAAGAATCCTTCATTAATTGGATTAAGGAGTACAATTTCTTTTACAACAGTCTAGTAGATCGTATTGTACCGGGTTTTCCGACAAACCCGGATGAATATTTCGTCAAGCTGGGATATCGCGATGAACAACTTGTGATAGCCGAACAATATTATATTTGGGTTATCGAAGCACCTGCTGCCTTACAAGAAAAACTTCCATTTCATTCAGCCGGTTTGAATGTTCATTTAGTTGAAGATTTAACTGCTTACAGGGAAAGTAAAGTCTATTATCTAAATGGAGCGCATACTGCTATGACTCCTGTTGCATTACAACTGAATGAATCCTTTGTCAATCAGGCAATGGCTAACCCTATATTAAAGAAGTATGTGGAGAGATTATTTCAGGAAGAAATAACAACGTTGTTAAAATATGATCGTAACTTTCTGATGGAATATGGAGAAGAAGTCATTGCTCGTTTTGAAAATCCTACTATAGATCACCGTTTAAATGGTATTGCACTGAATGCTTCATCTAAATGGAAAACGCGCAATCTTCCTATGTTCGAAAAATATATGGAATCCTACGAAAAAGTGCCTTTACTTATGTCGCTTGGTCTTTGGAGTTGGATATTGTTTTATCGTCCCTCATCAAAACAACCAATCCAGGATGATTCTGAGGTTATTTCGAAAATGGCTGCATTCTGGGAGTCATACGAGCGTAAAGAAACGGATGCCAATGAATTAATGGCTAATATAATAAATTCGGGATTATGGGGTCACTATGTATATTCGGCTAAGCTTGCCAATCAATTAGCACAATGGCTGGTGACTTTTGAGAACAGCGGTTTCCAGCAAGTTGTATTGGAGGTAATAAACAATGAACCAAGTATTACAAATCAATAAGCATGATAATGTTGTAGTTGCTTTACAGCCAATTGCGAAGGGGTCTGCGTTTGATTTTAACGGACAGTTGATTCACGTGAAAGAAGATATACCCACCGGCCATAAAATCTCAATAGCGATGATTAATAAAGATCAAGAAATTATTAAATACGGCTATTCTATCGGGCATGCAGTGAGGGCGATAGAAATTGGTGAACATATTCACACACATAATATAAAAACGTCTTTACAAGATGAAAATCAGTATAGTTACCAACCGATAAAACACGGAAGCAACATAACGAAATCAACTTATACCTTTCAAGGATATCGACGTGCAAATGGCGATGTAGGTATTCGCAATGAGTTATGGATTGTACCTACAGTTGGTTGTGTAAACGGTGTAGCTGAACGTATAATACAAATTTTTAAAAGTGAAGTCGATTCTATAGCTCCCTTCGAATCTATAGATGTTATGAAACATTCATTTGGCTGCTCTCAGTTAGGTGACGACCATATAAACACCAGAACGATTTTAAAAGATATTATCGAACATCCGAATGCTGGCGGTGTCTTGGTGCTGGGATTGGGCTGCGAGAATAATGAGCTTTCCACATTACGTTCCTTGCTGACTGATCCTGATTCGTCACGCGTCAATTTTTTAGTAAGTCAGGAAGTCGAGGATGAAATAGAAGCGGGAGTTGCAAAACTGCATGAACTTCATCAGGCAGCGATGGGCGACCAGCGTGTACCGGTACCCATATCGGAATTAAAAATCGGATTAAAGTGCGGGGGGTCAGACGGCTTCTCAGGCATTACAGCAAATCCCTTATTGGGAAAGTTTTCTGATTTCTTAATTGCGCAAGGAGGTTCTACTGTATTAACCGAAGTTCCTGAGATGTTCGGCGCAGAAACCATACTGATGAATCGGGCAAAAGATGAGCAAGTCTTCAATAAAATTGTAGATTTGATCCAAAGTTTCAAACAATACTTTATAGCACATGATCAACCAATATATGAAAATCCTTCACCTGGAAATAAAGATGGGGGCATCAGTACTCTGGAAGATAAGTCATTGGGTTGTACTCAAAAGGCGGGGACTGCGATTGTAACCGATGTATTGGATTACGGTGAGACATTAAAGGAAAAAGGTTTGAACTTATTGAATGCTCCAGGGAATGACTTAGTAGCTTCTACAGCTCTGGCAGCTTCAGGGTGTCACATAGTGCTATTCACAACTGGACGTGGTACTCCTTTTGGCACATTTGTTCCTACTATAAAAGTTTCTACCAACAGTATGCTTGCCAACAGAAAAAAACATTGGATTGATTTTGATGCGGGTGAAATTTTAGAGGGCGTTTCCATGGATGAAGCAGCAGAAAAATTCATAGCATATATTCTTCAAGTTGCGGGCGGCACATTAGTTAACAATGAAAAAAATCACTTCAAAGAGATTGCTATATTTAAATCAGGTGTGACATTGTAAGTAAAGGAGCGGACCTTATCGTGCAATCTAAACATACTTCAAAAATGTACATAGTATATTTATTGGTATTTCTTGTACATGTTTTGAATGTTATTATTTTTGATGAAAAGTTATCTCAACCGTTAGGATACTTGGCAATCCTCCTTTTATTAATATCATTTAAAAATGCGGGCACTTTATTTAAAGTGCTCGGTTTTAGTTTTATCCTAATTGGAGCTATTGTGATGTATACAGAGAAGCTTCCATTAAACGAGCTTCCGTTAATGATGACTTCTAATTTATCCGTTCTCGCATTGTTAATGATGCTGCCGTGGATGACTTCTGTTGTCCAAATAGGCAGATTCGACAAGACCATGACTTCATTAATTGAGGCAAATGCAAAAGATTTGGGTCAATTATATCCCCGCAGTGCATTTACAACGTTTACTCTTGCGTCATTTTTGAACTTATCCGCTGCATCCATTTCACAGGATGTACTGAAAGAGCATTTAAAGCAATTACCCGACCGTGTAAAAAATGAATTTATATTACGGACTACATTGCGCGGGTTTACCCTGGCGCTGCTGTGGAGTCCGCTTGAACTACTGTTGGTAGTTACGATCTTCACGACAGGTGTTCAATATCTGTCATTGCTTCCTTGGCTGCTGGTTATTGTAGTTATCACTTTTGTCTTGGACAGTTTCATTGGCAATCGTTCATTTCGCAAGTATTCTTATGAGGGCGACAACGGAAAGCAAATAGATAAAAAGAATACAATGAAAAGTTTAATCCATCTGATTTGTGCGCTTGGTCTTTTTTTAGCAATTGTCGTTACGGCAGGTAAGTTGTTTAATATTGATTTCCTAATTGCGGTTACACTGGTGATTTTACCTTTTACTTTATTATGGTCATTATTTATGAAGAGATTGAAAAGTTTTTGGAAGATTGCACTGCCATTTTGGATTTCTAAAACCAACACAATGCAAAATTTTGTAGTACTCTTTATTGCCTTATCGTTTTTCAGCAATAGTCTAAACAGCTCTTCGGTATTAAGTGTTATTGAACAGCCAATAGTCCACTTAGCTAATTATCCATTACTCATTTTTATTGCGATTCAACTATTTTTTATTTTATTGAGTATGGCCGGAATCCATCCTGTCGCTACAATCGGCATTCTGACTTCAGTTATTTCTATATTGTTGACTATTTTAAATCCATTAAGTGTAGCCATTGTTATTGTCACTTCTTCGGTAGCGACTTTGACAGTCGGGTCATATGGATTAGTTGTAACGCTGACTTCCATGAACCTAGAATACAGTCCGTATAAAATCACCTGGTCGAATATGCCTTTTGCTATTATGTATGGATTTGTAGGATCGATTGTGGCGTTTTTATTATTATAACCAGAATGTTAATATGGAACGGATATCTATTTTCTAAAGAACAAATCTGCATATAATTCTTTGACAGTCTTAACTGGAATCCCTTTCCCGTCCTATGCTATAGTAAAATGGAAAAGGCTGGTGAAGAGAGTGCAGAAACGAAGAAGGCCGGTAATTCGTAAAGGAAATGTAGTGGTTTTTCCGGGAACATTGGAGCGTTTGCATAGATTGGGCAGAGAAGCGATGGAGAAAGATCTCTATGACGAAGCAATTGATCACTTTGAAGCCATTCTCGACATCAATCCGGATGAAATATCTGTATTAGATCTACTTGCCATTGCTCTTTATGAGACGAAGGATTTTGAACGTGCAAAAGACTACGCACTGCTTGCGATGCAAAAACAGTCCGGTGACTACATAGAAATATTGGAACTGTATCTGTCGATTTCCATTCAGCTTCAGCAATATGAAGAAGTAGAGCTGACGATTCAAGGTTTATTGGAAAAAGATATGATCCCTTCAGACAGCTTGCAGAAGTTCCAATACTTGCGTGAATTGAATGGCAGATTAACTGATCGTTATATAGAAGAAACTGAGTTGCGGGAGCCTTCCGTCACATTAAAGGATTTTCTGCAGATGTCGACGAATGGCAGACAGGAATTTCTGCTATCTTTGCAAAATCAGCTGCTCGGACCTTACATTCCATTGCTAATTGATATCGTACAGCATGAAGACAGTATGCCGGTCGTCAAGACGTATGCACTGCTGCTGCTTCAAAAAAGCGGTACGAATGAATCTGTTACGATTACAAAGTATCATTATGAAACAGAAGCGATCCCGTCAAGGCTTGTTTCTATCGAATTGGATCCGTTTGTCAATGAAGTACAGTTTCTGGCAAAGTCCCGTTTCGAAAAGGATCCGACAGCAAGTGAGCTTGCTGAAAATTTGATCATGAAATACGCCGTGCTGCTGTATCCTTTTCATTGGAGTCCTTATACAGCAGAGGAAGTTGCGGATGCATATACCGCTTATACAAAACAGTTATTATATGGAATAGAGATGGAGCAGACGGCACTGGTGCAATTCATCCGCTCTGTCGATGAAGAAATGGACAGCTGAAGAATGAATATTTCTTGAAACATGGTTAGACTATGTTATACTAAAATGGTTGTCAACTGCTTATCTGTCTTCAGTAAAGTTCTCAATCAAAATACTGGTGAGAAATATTATAATAGTTGAATTCAGATAAAACTTTCGAAGGGTGTCCAAGATTTTTTCGTTTTTGCTGGAAAAATTCAGATACAATCACGCGAAGGTATAATTGATTAAAATAAAAGTAGTAAAAGTTGTGTAAATGATTTGGAGGTCAGAAATATGACAGTTAAATGGGAAAAACTAGAAGGCAGTGAAGGGAAACTTACATTTGAAGTTTCTGTAGAGCGTTTTAACCAAGGTATGGATGAAGCGTTTAAAAAAGTAGTAAAGAAAGTACAGGCTCCTGGTTTCCGTAAAGGAAAAATGCCTCGCAAAATGTTCGACAAAATGTACGGTGAAGAAGCGCTTTATAATGATGCAATCGATATCGTATTGCCTGAAGCGTACTCAAAAGCTGTAGAAGAAGCAGAAGTTGATCCAATTGCTGCTCCTGAAATCGACATTGAAAAGCTTGAAAAAGGCGAGCCGGTTGTATTCACAGCAGTAATCGCTCTGAAACCAGAAGTGAAATTGGGAGAATACAAAGGGCTTGAAGTAACTCGTCAATCGACTGAAGTTACAGATGAAGAAGTAGATGCTCAGCTTGAACAACGCCGTGAAGGACTTGCGGAAATGGTTGTTAAAGAAGACGGTGCTGCTGAAGACGGCGATACAGTAACAATCGACTTTGAAGGTTTTGCTGACGGCGAAGCATTTGAAGGCGGAAAGTCTGAAAACTACGAGCTTGAAATTGGATCAGGTTCATTTATCCCAGGATTTGAAGAGCAAGTGGTCGGTATGAAAACAGGAGAAGAAAGTGAAATCGAAATTACTTTCCCTGAAGAGTACCATGCAGCTGAACTAGCTGGAAAACCTGCTACATTCAAAGTGAAAGTTCACGAGATCAAGTCGAAGGAAGTTCCTGAGCTTGACGATGAGCTGGCTAAAGAAATCGACGAAGAAGTTTCCTCAGTAGAAGAGCTTCGTACGAAACTTAAAGAAGAAGCAGAAGAAGTGAAAAAGAACGATTCTGAAACAGCACTTCGTGACGATCTGGTTGAACAGGCAGCAAGCAACGCGGAGATGGAAATTCCACAAGCGATGATTGATTCTGAAACAGACCGCATGATGCAAGATTTCGAACAACGTCTTCAAATGCAAGGCATGAACCTTGATCTATACTTCCAGTTCTCTGGTCAGGACGAACAAACGCTTCGTGACCAAATGAAAGACGACGCGTTAAGCCGTGTTCGCGTATCATTAACACTTGAAGCAATTGGAGCAGCAGAAAATGTGGAAGTTCCTGAAGAGGAAGTAAATGCAGAACTTGAAAAGATGTCAGAACAATTCGGTATGGAAGTGGAGCAGATTAAAGCAACACTTGGCGGCACTTCAGTACTTGAAAATGATCTTCGTTTCAATAAAACGGTTCAGTTGCTTGTAGATAACGCTAAAATCGTTGACTGATTGATCCATAACAACTGATACAAGGTACGGTTTACCGTACCTTGTTTTTCATAAGTAAAAGCTCGTTAGTATAATCCATGCAAATTTCCACAAGCTAATGCAATAATCTGATTACCGAATACATATTTGCCTTGCAGTTCTAAATAGTTGATTAAGTCAAGGTAATCTTGTAGTATATTCACTTGAATAGGGGTGAGCATAATGTTCAAATTTAATGATGAAAACGATAACCTGAGCTGTTCTTTTTGCGGTAAATCACAAGATCAAGTCCGTAAATTAGTAGCAGGCCAAGGTGTTTATATTTGTGATGAATGCGTTGAACTTTGTGCAGAAATCGTGGAAGAAGAAGTCGGTCTGGAAGAAGGCTTCGAGTTGAAAGACGTTCCAAAGCCAAAAGAAATCCAGAGCATTCTTGATGAATATATCATCGGGCAGGACCGCGCAAAGAAATCACTAGCGGTTGCCGTTTATAATCACTATAAACGTGTGAATTCAGGCAGTAAAATTGATGATGTCGAATTAGCGAAGTCAAATATCGTCTTGATCGGACCGACAGGAAGCGGTAAAACCTTACTTGCTCAAACGCTGGCTCGAATCCTGGATGTGCCATTCGCAATCGCGGATGCGACTTCATTAACTGAAGCAGGTTATGTTGGTGAAGACGTAGAGAATATCCTGTTGAAATTAATTCAAGCTGCGGATTTCGATATCGAAAAAGCAGAAAAAGGTATTATTTACATTGACGAAATTGATAAAGTAGCACGTAAATCTGAAAATGCGTCCATCACACGTGACGTGTCAGGTGAAGGTGTCCAGCAAGCGTTGCTGAAAATCTTAGAAGGAACCGTTGCAAGCGTACCGCCTCAAGGAGGACGCAAACATCCGCACCAGGAATTCCTGCAGATTGATACAACAAATATTTTATTCGTCGTAGGCGGTGCATTTGATGGTATTGAAGATATCGTTAAACGCCGTATCGGTCGTAAGGTCATCGGTTTCGGAAACAATCCTAACAAGGAAATCAGCGAAGATGAAAGCTTGCTGTCACGTTTGATTCCGGAAGACTTGCAGCAATTCGGTTTAATTCCCGAGTTTATCGGCCGTCTGCCTGTCATCGCTACACTGGATGCTTTGGATGTGGATACATTGTATCAAATCCTAACTGTTCCTAAGAATGCGATCGTCAAGCAGTATCAGAAAATGGTTGAACTTGATGATGTAGCCCTTCGTTTCGAAGAAGATGCATTGCTTGAAATAGCCAAAGAAGCGATCGCTCGTAAAACAGGAGCTCGTGGATTGCGTTCGATTATCGAAAATATCATGCTTGATGTAATGTATGAGTTGCCGTCACTTGAAGAAGTGAAGGAATGTATCATTACGAAAGAATCGGTTCTTGGAACTGCGTCACCAATTTTATATAAAGCTGATGGTACCGTATTTGATATTGATTCAGAAAAAAATACGGCATAACGCCGAAATGGCAAAAAGCCGGCTGTGCCGACGCGTGAATAACGCTCGGCAGTCGGCTTTTTCTTACATATGAATGAACAAGTTATACATATACATATTTTAATGGAGGTGGCTAGTAGTGCCGAGTATTCAAATGAAGAACATCCCTTTATTGCCACTTCGCGGAGTGATCGTTTATCCAACCATGCTGTTACATATTGATGTAGGAAGAGAGCGTTCGGTGTTCGCAATCGAACATGCTTTAGCCGGTGACCATCAAGTTTTTCTTGCTACCCAAATGGATTTAAGTTTAGAAAATCCGGAAAAAGAAGATTTGTATCGTCTGGGTACGCTTGCTACCATCAAATCAATGACCCAATTGCCAAATGGCACGTATCGTGTATTAATCGAAGGTGTACAGCGTGCACATTGGTCTTCCTATGAAGAAGCAGATCTATATCCGGTTGTAAACGTTAAAAGTTATGAGGAAGATCAAGTAAAAGACGCGGAAATTGAAGCGCTCATGCGAACGCTGATCGCTCAGTTTAAGCGCTACGCCAAGAACAGCAAGCGTATTTCGGAAGAAACAGTAGAGACAGTCGAAGACATCCAAGAGCCCGGACGATTGGCTGATATGATTGCTTCTAATTTGCCGTTGAAACTGTCAGCTAAACAAGAAGTTTTGGAAATGACTGATATTCCTGAGCGTTTGGAATGGCTGATCAGCCGTATGTACAATGAGCAGGAAATTATCGAGCTGGAACGCAAAATTAATGAGCGTGTTAAGGAAGCGATGGAACGTACGCAGAAAGAATTTTATTTGCGTGAGCAGTTGAAAGCAATCCAGACGGAGCTTGGTGATAAAGACGGCAAAGGGCTGGAAGTGTCAGAACTCAAAAAGAAAATTAATGAAGCAAACATGCCGGAACATGTGAAAGAAAGCGCTGAGCGTGAGCTGGAGCGTTTTGAAAAAATCCCTTCTGTTTCAGCGGAAAGCGGGATCATCCGCAACTACATTGAGTGGCTGATCGTGCTGCCATGGACCAATGCAACGGTAGATCAATTAGATATCACGAGATCTGAAGAAATTCTGAATCGTGATCATGAAGGATTGGAAAACGTCAAAGAACGGATTTTAGAGTTTCTGGCGGTTCGTCAAATGACAAACTCGCTGCGGGGACCTATCCTGTGTATCGATGGACCGCCGGGAGTCGGAAAAACTTCATTGGCTCGTTCGATTGCCGAATCGCTTGGACGGAAATTCGTCAGACTGTCTCTGGGCGGAGTTCGTGATGAGTCTGAAATCCGCGGTCATCGCCGGACATATGTCGGTGCGATGCCTGGCCGAATCATTCAAAGTATGAAAAAAGCGGGAAGTATTAACCCTGTATTCTTACTGGATGAAATCGATAAAATGTCCAATGACTTCAGAGGTGATCCATCGTCTGCCATGCTTGAAGTTCTTGATCCTGAGCAGAACAGTACATTCAGCGATCACTATATTGAAGAGCCTTACGATCTGTCTGACGTGTTATTTATTGCAACTTCTAATGATTTAGGAGCGATCCCGGGCCCGCTGCGCGACCGGATGGAAGTCATTTCTATCCCTGGTTATACGGAGCAGGAGAAACAATCGATTGCTAAAAACCACTTGATTCCGAAACAGTTGAAAGAACATGGTCTGACGAAATCGAAGGTACGGTTCCAAGACGAAGCAATTTTGGATTTGGTTCGTTATTATACTAGGGAAGCCGGCGTTCGTTCATTGGAACGGGAAGTGGCAAGCATTTGCAGAAAAGCTGCACGGCAGATTCTTTCAGGTGATAAGAAAAGCTTAACGGTCAGCCCGAAGACTTTGGAAACTTTACTTGGCAAAAAACGCTTCCGGTTTGGACAGGCAGAAACGGTAAATCAAGTTGGGATGGCTACAGGCCTGGCCTACACAACAGTTGGCGGAGACACTTTGCAGATTGAGGTTTCATTGTCGATCGGTAAAGGTAAACTGTTGTTAACCGGAAAATTAGGCGATGTCATGAAGGAATCTGCACAGACGGCATTATCATATGTACGGTCAAAAGCAGTAGATTTTGGAATTGATCCAGAATTTCATGAAAAATGGGATATCCATATCCATGTTCCTGAAGGCGCTACGCCGAAAGACGGTCCTTCTGCGGGTATTACCATTGTAACAGCTCTTGTTTCTGCATTGACAGAACATCCGGTTCGCCGGGAAGTCGGTATGACAGGTGAAGTAACATTGCGCGGCCGTGTGCTGCCGATTGGCGGTTTGAAGGAAAAAACGCTGAGTGCGCATCGTGCAGGATTGCGGACCATCATAATTCCGCAGGACAATGAACGTGATATTGAAGATATACCGGAAAGTGTACGTAAAGAATTAACATTTAAACTCGTGTCGGATGCTCATGAAGTACTCGATATCGCTTTGGAGGAAACGAAATGAAAGTCCATAATGTCGAAATGATCATGAGTGCGGTGAGACCTGAACAATATCCTACGGAAGGTTATCCGGAGTTCGCTCTGGCAGGCCGTTCCAATGTAGGAAAATCATCGTTTATTAATAAAATGATCGGACGTAAAAGTCTGGCCCGTACTTCATCAAAACCAGGGAAGACGCAAACATTAAATTTCTACAAAATTGAAGAGCAGTTATTTTTCGTTGATGTGCCCGGCTATGGTTATGCGAAAGTGTCGAAAACTGAACGCGAAACCTGGGGCGGTATGATTGAACAATATATTACTTGCCGTGAAGAGCTGCGGGCTGTAATTCAGATTGTCGATCTTCGCCATCCGCCGACAGCTGATGACTGCATGATGCACGACTTTTTGGCACATTATAATATACCGACAATTGTTGTGGCAACAAAAGCTGATAAAATACCTAAAGGTAAATGGGAAAAGCATAAGAAAATCGTCAGAACAACTCTCAATATGGAAGTACATCATCCATTAATACTTTTTTCATCTGAAAAAGGAATGGGTATGGACGAAGCATGGCGTGAAATTGAAAGCCGTATGTAATGCTTTACGGGATAATTAATTGCTAAAAAATGACGTCAAATGATGTTCACATTTGATATCCCGACAGAATCACTATGTATGATATAATGAAGTTACGAAAAGATCTGAAAGGTGTGAGCACCTAATGCATACAGTTGTCGTCGGTGTTAACCACCGAACAGCCCCTGTCGAAATTAGGGAAAAACTATCATTCGTCGAAGCTGAATTGCCGCAGGCGATGCAAACTTTGCAACAGCAAAAAAGCATTTTGGAAAACATCATTATTTCCACTTGCAACCGCACAGAAATTTATGCGGTCGTCGATCAGCTCCATACAGGACGATATTATATAAAAAAATTCCTCTCCGATTGGTTTTCGATTCCAATGGAGGATTTTTCGAGCCATTTAATTATTCATGAAGAAGACGGTGCAGTGGAACATTTATT
Organism: Sporosarcina sp. NCCP-2331; assembly: GCF_023707945.1. NCBI lineage: Bacteria > Bacillati > Bacillota > Bacilli > Caryophanales > Caryophanaceae > Sporosarcina > Sporosarcina sp. NCCP-2331. The sequence continues at coordinate 21,936 of NZ_BRCD01000023.1, read as the reverse complement.
GCGTGTGGCTGCAGGGATTGACTCCATGGTATTGGGTGAAACGCAGATTCTTGGCCAAGTCCGCAGCAGTTTTCTGTCTGCACAGGAAATCGGCACTACCGGTACTGTGTTCAATGAGTTGTTTAAACAAGCTATCACGACAGCAAAAAGAGCGCACACTGACACTGCGATCGGTGAGAATGCTGTGTCTGTTTCTTATGCTGCTGTAGAACTTGGAAAGAAAATTTTTGGTTCACTGAAGCATAAACATATTGTGATTTTAGGTGCCGGTAAAATGGGTGAATTAGCTGTAAAGAACTTGCAGGGAAGCGGTGTCGGAAAGATTACTGTCATTAACCGTACTTTCTCAAAGGCTGAGTTACTGGCAGCGAAGTTTGAAGGCGAAGCAAAATCCATGCAAGAACTGCAATGCATTTTGCTGGAAGCGGATATTTTGATCAGTTCTACAGGCTCTACGGAATTTGTGATTGATTACGATCTGATGCAGCTTGTGGAAAAATTGCGTAAAGGAAAGCCTTTGTTCTTAGTGGACATTGCAGTTCCGCGCGATTTGGATCCGAAAATCAGTGATCTTCCTAATATGTTTTTATATGATATTGATGATCTGCAGGGAATTGTTGAAGCAAATCTGGCTGAACGCAAACATGCAGCAGAAGAAATTGGTTTGATGATTGAAAAGGAAGTCGTTCTATTTAAAGAATGGCTGTCTACGTTAGGTGTTGTGCCGATGATTTCTGCTCTGCGCAAGAAAGCGGCAAGAATTCAGAGCGAGACGATGGCAAGCATTGAAAATAAGATGCCGGATTTAACCGATCGTGAAAAGAAAGTGCTTAATAAGCATACTAAGTCGATAATCAATCAATTGCTGAAAGATCCTATTCTTCAGGCAAAAGAATTATCTACAGATAAAAATGCCTCTGAAAAATTAGCTTTATTCGAACAAATCTTTGGCATAGCTGATGAAGTTCTCGAAGAAAAAGAACAGTTGGCAATTCAAGCGAAAGTACGTCTGCAAAAACGTGCAGAACATAGAAATGAATCTGTAGAATCAACCGAACTTAATTATTTGTACTAATAGACTGGTGGTTCTGTATCTTGCTCTTTCACAAGAACGATACAGGCCCCTTTTTTGTATGTAAGAGAGAGTTGCGGTTTGCGAATTACGGAATAAAACGATTGCAATTATTTGCAGTGAAGCCCTGTCATTTGAGACAATAAAGAAGTGAATTCGGCTGAATGTAATCGAGAGGTTTTGTTTGAAAGGCAGAGAATAGCATATGGTGGATTTGACAATGGCAAGACTTCAGGAATTTATGATTGTACTGTATGCCCTTGGTCTTGTCTTTTACTTAATTGACTACTTTAAAAAGCAGAAGGCCGTGCAGCGCATTGCATTCTGGCTAATCGTCGCGGTATGGGTGACACAAACTGCAATCCTGACATTGTACATTGTCGAAATGAAACGTTTTCCTGTCCTGTCACTCGTGGAAGGAATCTATTTTTACGTATGGCTGCTGGTAACGTTGTCGATCGTGTTCCAACTGATTTACAAAGTAAATTTCATGGTCTTTTTTATGAATATTATTGGTTTTATATTTTTAATGATTCATGTTTTTTCCAATTTAAAATACACAGCCTCCACAGTCGGAGATTCCCTTGTGTCTGAAGTGCTATTTATTCACATTACGACAGCAATTCTCTCGTATGCAGTGTTTGCTTTGGCATTTGTTTTTGCTTTACTATATTTAATTGTATACAAAGTTTTAAAAAAGAAGAAGTTTACAAAGCAGTTTTCTAGTCTGCCGAATCTTCATCAAACAATGATGGGAATGAAGATGTCGATTTATACCGGCATACCGATCTTGTTTGTCAGCTTGATCTTCGGTGTGCAGTGGGCATATGTCGCTCTTACCGATTGGTCGGTCTTTGATATGAAAATTATGGGTTCATTTGCCGTTTTATTATTTTATACCGGTGTGATCTTTTTTCATTACAAAGGTAAACTGCAGCCGCTGGAATTTGCCTGGATGTCAATTTTTGCATTTCTCTTTACCGTCGTGAATTTCTTTTTAGGCAGTACGCTGTCGCAATTTCATTTATGGATATAAGGAAGGAAGAGTATTTTGAGAAAAATTATTGTTGGTTCCCGCAGAAGTAATTTAGCATTAACACAAACGAAGTGGTTCATTGAGCAGCTGAAAGAAGCTGGGGTTCCATTCGAATTTGAAATTAAAGAAATTGTGACAAAAGGAGATCAGATTCTGGATGTTATGCTATCAAAAGTAGGCGGAAAAGGTCTGTTTGTTAAAGAAATTCAACAAGCACTTTTCGATAAGGAGATCGACTTTGCAGTACACAGTATGAAAGATATGCCCGCCGTTATTCCGGATGGTCTGACAGTCGGCTGTGTACCTGAGCGTGTAGACCCGCGTGACGCCTATATCGCAAACGATCATGTTCGTTTCATGGACTTGCCAATCGGGGCAGTTGTCGGCACATCAAGCCTGCGCCGCAGTTCTCAGCTGCTGATGCTTCGTCCTGATCTTGAAATCAAATGGATTCGCGGAAATATTGATACACGTCTCCGCAAATGCCGTGACGGAGAATATGATGCAATTATTCTGGCTGCTGCAGGCCTCAAGCGTATGGGCTGGGATGACGAAATTGTAACGGAATATCTGGCGCTTGATGATTGCATTCCGGCTGTAGGGCAAGGTGCATTGGCAGTTGAATGTCGTGAAGATGACGCTGAACTGCTGCAGGAACTTTCAAAACTGACGGATCATAAAACATGGATAGAGTTGCAGGCCGAACGCACTTTCCTTTCTGAAATGGACGGTTCCTGCCAAGTGCCTATCGCTGGATTTGCGACGTTTGACGGCAAAGAAGTGGAATTGACAGGATTTATTGCCTCACCGGATGCAATTCAAGTCTTCCGTGAAACTGTGAAGGGAACAGATCCTGTTGCAGTCGGTAAAGAAGTAGGAAAGCTTTTGCGCGATCAGGGCGCTGCTGAAGTGATTGAGAAAGTGAAGGCGGAAATGGATGCGTAACGCGTTACCTTTATATGAAGAAACAGTGATTTTCACTGGAACCCCCAAATCTCAGGAAGCAGCTGAACTGGTTAAGGGGTATGGGGGTATTCCGGTTTCTATTCCGCTCATTGAAGTGGAAGAAGTAAAGAAAAAAGATGACAAAGAACGTTTGAAAGATGCCATGAAAGCAGACTGGCTGATTTTTACGAGTCAGAGTGCTGTTGCTTCATTCCGTTCTAAAATGCTGCGCAATCAAATTACTTCCAAGAACTATGCCGGCAAAGTTGCTGCAGTCGGCACACGAACAGCAGCTGCATTAGATCAGCTCGGCTTTGATGTATCATTCATTCCGAGTGTATTCAGTGCAGATGTATTTGTGAAACAGTTTAAACCAAAAGAATCAGAACAGTTGAATGTATTGTTTTTAAAAGGATCGCTTGCAGGCACTATGATTCGTGAAGAGCTGCCATTCCACGTTTCGGAATGGACAGTGTATGAAACGAAAAGTGCTGTGAGTTCCATTGATAAATTGATCAAACAGATTACTCAGAAAGAACAGGTTTCCGTGCTGTTCGCAAGTCCCTCGGCTGTGGATGTATTTGCTTCACGTGTCGTACCGAAAACGACGTGGAACGGTTTTACCATCTGCGCCATCGGACATGTCACCGAGCGCGCCTTGCTGAAAGCCGGAGCGCCTGTTCATGTAATACCTGAAACGTATACATTGGTCGAGCTGGTGCATGCACTAGCCAAACGAAAGGAAGGTTTCAAATGAACCCGATTGAATTTAAAAGACATCGCAGACTTCGCACAAATCCAACTGTGCGTGCAATGGTAAGGGAAACGTCTATTAAAGCTGCTGATTTTATTTATCCAATATTTGTAACAGAAGGCGAGCAAGTCCGAAACCCGATTGCTTCCATGCCGGGAGTCGATCAGTTTTCCATTGATATGCTGCTGAAAGAAACAGATGAGGTTGTTGAACTCGGCATTTCTTCGATTATTTTATTCGGCATTCCGTCTGATAAAGATGAGTGCGGAACAGAAGCGTATGACGACGACGGTATTATTCAGCGGGCAACACGTGCGGTGAAAGAGCGTCATCCTGAACTCGTTGTCGTTGCTGACACATGTCTTTGTGAGTATACAGATCACGGACATTGCGGAGTCATCAAAGATGGGGATGTTGATAATGATGCGAGTTTGGTGCTGCTTGCGAAGACTGCAGTCAGCCAGGCGAAAGCCGGAGCAGATATAATTGCACCGTCTAATATGATGGACGGCTTTGTTGCAGTTATTCGGCAGGCTCTTGACGACGCAGGTTTCCAAAACATTCCGATCATGTCTTATGCGGTAAAATATGCATCAGCTTATTATGGTCCATTCCGTGATGCAGCACAGTCCACGCCGCAGTTTGGTGACCGTAAAACGTATCAGATGGATCCTGCAAATCGAATGGAAGCGATGCGTGAAGCAGAATCCGATATTTTAGAAGGTGCAGATTTCATCATTGTGAAACCGGCTCTGTCTTATTTGGATATTATCCGCGATGTGAAAAATCATGTGTTATTGCCTGTTGTTGCGTACAATGTCAGCGGAGAGTATGCAATGGTCAAAGCAGCTGCGCTTAACGGCTGGGTAGACGAAAAGAAAATCGTGCTGGAAACATTAACAAGTATGAAGCGTGCAGGCGCAGATATTATTATGACATATCATGCAAAAGATGCTGCTCGCTGGCTGGAGGAGAAATAATTGAGACGAAATTATTCGAAATCTGAAAAAGCATTCAAAGAAGCTGTAAACTTAATGCCGGGCGGTGTGAACTCTCCGGTTCGCGCGTTTAAATCTGTCAATATGGACCCGATTTTCATGGAGAGCGGAAAAGGTGCGATCATTAAGGATATTGACGGCAATGAATATATCGACTATGTATTGTCTTGGGGACCCCTCATTTTAGGACATACAGATCCGGATGTTGTATCTGCGATTCAGCGCGTGGCTGAAACCGGGACAAGTTTTGGGACTCCGACTTTAGTGGAAAATCAATTAGCTGATCTTGTGATCGAACGCGTACCGTCGATTGAAATGATCCGCATGGTTTCATCCGGTACAGAGGCGACAATGAGTGCCCTTCGTCTGGCAAGAGGTTATACACACCGCAATAAAATCTTGAAATTTGAAGGCTGCTATCATGGTCACGCGGATTCATTGCTGATTAAAGCAGGATCTGGTGTTGCGACTCTTGGCTTGCCTGACAGTCCGGGTGTACCGGAGTCGATTGCTGCTAATACAATTACCGTTGCATACAATGACTTGGATAGTGTCAAAGCGGCATTTGACGAGTTTGGTAATGATTTAGCGGGCGTTATTGTGGAGCCGGTGGCCGGTAATATGGGCGTCGTTCCGCCTGAGCCGGGTTTCCTTGAGGCGTTGCGTGAATTGACAACTGCAAATGGCACGTTGCTAATTTTTGATGAAGTAATGACTGGTTTCCGTGTTGGCTATAATTGTGCCCAAGGTCACTTCGGTGTAACTCCGGACCTGACATGTCTTGGAAAAGTAATTGGCGGCGGCCTGCCCGTCGGTGCTTACGGCGGAAAGCGCGAAATTATGGAGCACATGGCACCAGCAGGTACTGTTTATCAAGCAGGGACATTGTCTGGAAATCCAATGGCAATGACTGCGGGTATCGAGACGTTGAAAAAGCTGACTCCTGAATCGTACGAACGTTTCGTTAAGCTTGGCGATTTGTTGGAAGATGGATTCCGTGAAGCAGCTTTAGCCAACAATATTCCGCATACAGTAAACCGTGCCGGCTCGATGATCGGGTTCTTCTTTACGAATGAACGGGTCAATAATTACGATCAGGCAAAAACTTCCGATCTGCAATTATTTGCAGAATACTATCGTTTGATGGCAGAAGAAGGCATTTTCCTGCCGCCTTCTCAATTTGAAGGTATGTTCTTATCTACTGCTCATACTGAAGAGCATATTGCAACAACGGTAGAAGCGTTCCATCGCGTATTTGCTAAATTAAAGAAATAATTTTCAAAACGCCAGGCGGACATCTGTTGTGACGACAGATGTCCCGCCTGGTGTTTTTTTGTTTTAAAAGTTTGGCTCATCACCAAAACAAGTGCTTGACAGTGTACATAGCAAGCAGTTTGGAGTTAAAGGTAAGTAGAGAGAGACCGTTTCCCTGCGTTCCAGGCGGACGCGTTCTGGAGGGCCCTCGGTGAGCCAACTGGTCGCTTCGCTCCCCTTAGTTGTCTCATCCTATCGGGCTGATCCTCCCAGAGTCGCCGCCTGGAACGAAGGTACACTGGATTGTTTTTCAATACTCTTTGCGTGAGTGGGCAGTATGAGCTTACTGTCTTAGATTAGTATAAGAAGTATAGAATTTCATGCAATACCTATTACCCCCCAAGGGACACAGATCCTTGCGATCAATGACTTTGCAAAGTCGAGTAAACGAAACAACGCCGACTAACTCGCACTCTGCAAAAAAGCAGCATGACATATATTCTCCACACCAGCGAAGGCGCCTTTGCGGGGTCGGCCGTTGCTGGGAGACTGCTGGCACGTTCTTCGCCAGTAGGCTCATAGCGTAAGGCAATCCCCCAGCGCCGAAGCGGCTTTAAACTGCCGCAGGATTTACGCAATACGTACGTGACACGTTATCAAAAACAAATTTTGGCGCAGACCCTAAAAAGATTTCTTCTAAAAATCGCAGCAGCTTCATATAATGGCCTGAGTTAAGAAAAGGAGTGAAGCATATTGACTGCACATGAATGGACAGTGTCGGAGACTTTTTATTTTCCGGCTGAATATGGTGCTTTTTCGGAGGCTGCCGAGCTGAAAGTGACGCCGGGTTATACGGAAGAACGCACAGAAGAGGCAATCCGGCTGCAAGGAATTTATCATATCGCCGCCAATGTGGTCTTTGATTCAGACAAGCTGATCGAGGATTCAGCAGAAGATCGCTTAATTATTGACGATGTGGAAGTGGAGAACGGCAATGGATATTTTGAATATGCGGTCCCGCTGAATGTGGATTTGCCTTCGGAAACAGTCAGTACGGTTGATCTGAAAATCGCCGATGTACAGTCCTCTCCGCTGGAAGACGGCGGATTGTATGTAGAATGGAAAGTACAGCTTCAGAGCGAATCGGTTGTGAAAGAAGAAGCAGTGGCTGCAGTACAGGAAGTAGCAGTCGCAGTAGAGTCGACATCTCATTTAGAGTTTTTGGCGAATGCCGATCAGGCAGTGGAGCAGGGGCAAAAAGAAATGGAAGACTTTCTCTTGTACATCGCAGAGCTTGATGACGATGTAACAAGAAAGATCTTCCATTCAAATAATGTTTTTGTAGAAGCAGAACGAGAGACAGGCGAGGAGGCAAAACAATAAAAAGTCGCCTGTTGTCGGCACGATCAGCAGCCGGATTAATTGGAAAACGGTCAGCGGAATAATACAGTTCTTGCAGTAAAACCTGGTTTTCCTCAGCCAAGGCGGCAGCAAGTAGGGATTATAGCTTCTGCGCACGTACACCATCCTTTCAGGTTTCATTAAGTTACGCTTGACGTCTTCAGCGTTCTTCCACTATAATAATGGGGATTAGAATATCTATGCGTTGAATAGGTCAGTACATGTGACGGGTTTTCTTAAGAGAGGGTGCGATTGGTGGGACGTACCTGGAAACTGCAGATGGAACGTCGCCTATGAGCAGTTTCTGTGAACCTTCAGTAGCAGAGACCGGTGAAAACCGTTACGATCCATGAAGATGTATGCTTATTAAGCGTTCATAAATAAAGGTGGTACCACGAGCTCCTTCGTCCTTTTTACGGGATGTATGGGGCTTTTTTGTATTCACTTTTATCTGAATTCAACAGAAAACCCCTGCTGAATTCAGATAAAGCCTCCGGCGGATGTCATGAATTTTGGATGGAGTTAAATGTGCAAGCACATTTCAAAATCCAGACGCAATCACGCCAAGGCGCGCTTGAAAGAATAAAGGAGGAACTAAAAATGACAGATGAACTGACAATGCCGACAAAATACGATCCCCAGGCAGTCGAAAACGGCCGCTATGACTGGTGGCTTCAAGGTAAATATTTTGAGTCCGATGTAAAGAGCGAGAAAGAACCGTATACCATTGTGATCCCGCCGCCGAATGTGACCGGCCGGCTTCATTTAGGGCACGCGTGGGATACTACGTTACAGGATATGCTTATTCGAATGAAGCGTATGCAAGGCTATGATGCCTTGTGGCTTCCAGGGATGGACCACGCAGGGATTGCCACACAGGCGAAAGTGGAAGAAAAACTGCGTGCTGAAGGCAAGACGCGTTATGATCTGGGCCGCGAGAAATTCGTTGAAGAGACATGGAAATGGAAAGAAGAATATGCGGATCATATCCGTGAGCAATGGTCAAAACTTGGATTGGCTCTCGATTATTCACAGGAACGTTTTACACTTGACGAAGGTCTATCCAAAGCAGTGCGTGAAGTTTTCGTTACCCTTTATAAAAAAGATCTGATCTACCGCGGAGAATATATTATTAACTGGGATCCTGCGACGAAGACGGCTTTGTCTGATATCGAGGTTATCCATAAAGATGTGCAGGGTGCATTCTATCATATGCGCTATCCATTGACGGATGGCACGGGACATATTGAGATTGCGACTACACGTCCGGAAACGATGCTCGGGGATACAGCCGTTGCCGTACACCCGGATGACGAGCGTTACCAGCATTTAATTGGCAAGATGGTAAAGTTGCCGATTGTCGGCCGTGAAATTCCGATTGTTGCAGATGATTACGTTGAAATGGACTTCGGAAGCGGAGCTGTGAAAATAACACCGGCTCATGATCCGAATGACTTTGAAGTGGGTAATCGTCACAATTTGCCACGCGTACTCGTTATGAATGAAGACGGTTCAATGAATAAGCTGGCGGGCAAGTATGAAGGCATGGATCGTTTCGAATGCCGCAAGCAAATTGTGAAAGATCTTCAGGATATGGGTGTGCTTTTTGAAATTGAAGAACATATGCATTCTGTCGGTCACTCTGAGCGAAGCGGTGCGGTGGTTGAACCTTATCTGTCTACACAATGGTTCGTGAAGATGCAGCCGCTTTCCGAAGAAGCGATTAATCTGCAGAAAAATGAAGAAGAAAAAGTTCATTTCGTTCCGGAACGCTTTGAAAAGACGTATCTTGGATGGATGGAAAATGTCCACGACTGGTGTATTTCCCGTCAGCTCTGGTGGGGCCACCGGATTCCTGCCTGGTATCATAAAACGACAGGTGAAATCTATGTTGGACAGGAATCTCCTGCTGATGCGGATAACTGGGAACAGGACAAGGATGTACTCGATACGTGGTTCTCATCCGCTCTATGGCCGTTTTCCACTATGGGCTGGCCGGACACTGACAATGAAATGTTCAAAAAATATTACCCGACAGACGCCCTTGTTACAGGATATGATATTATCTTCTTTTGGGTGTCCCGCATGATTTTCCAGGCATTAGAATTCACGGAAGAGCGTCCCTTCAAGGATGTCTTGATTCACGGGCTGGTGCGCGCGGAAGACGGGCGGAAAATGTCTAAATCTCTTGGCAACGGTGTAGATCCAATGGACGTCATCGATCAGTACGGAGCAGACGCATTGCGTTACTTCCTGGCGACCGGTTCTTCACCTGGACAGGATTTGCGCTATTCAACAGAAAAAGTCGAAGCGATCTGGAACTTTGCCAATAAAATTTGGAATGCTTCCCGTTTTGCGTTGATGAATATGGATGGCATGAAGTTCGAGGAAATCGATCTGTCAGGAGAGAAATCAGTAGCGGACGACTGGATTCTGACACGTCTGAATGAAACGATCGAGCAGGTAACCAGCCTTGCAGACCGTTATGAGTTCGGCGAAATGGGCCGTGCGCTGTATAACTTTATCTGGGATGATTTCTGTGACTGGTATATCGAGATGGCGAAATTGCCGCTGTACGGTGAAGATGAGGCAGCAAAGAAGATGACTCGTTCGGTACTGGCGCATGTGCTGGATCAGACGATGCGTTTGCTGCACCCGTTGATGCCGTTCATTACCGAAGAAATCTGGCAGAACTTGCCGCATGAAGGCGAGTCAATCACGGTAGCGAAGTGGCCGGAAGTGGATGCTACGCTATCTGACTCTGCGCGTGCGTCTCATATGAAGCTGCTGATGGATATTATTAAAGCGGTGCGTTCTATCCGTTCAGAAGTGAATACACCGATGAGCCGTAAAGTCGATCTGTATATTTCTGCGAAAGATGAGTCGACAGTTGAAGTTCTGGAAGCGAACCGCAGCTATATCGAGAAATTCTGTAATCCGGAAATGTTGACGATTGGTGTGAAAGTGGATGCACCGGGAAAAACAATGTCAGCTGTTGTAACAGGCGCAGAGCTGTATTTGCCTCTGGAAGGCTTGATTGACATCGAAGAAGAAATCGCCCGTTTGACGAAAGAACTTGGCAAGTGGCAGGGCGAAGTGAAACGTGTTCAGGGCAAATTGTCCAATGAACGCTTTACTGCGAAGGCTCCGGCTGAAGTGGTGGAAGAAGAACGTGCGAAAGAGCAGGATTATTTAGAGAAGCATGCGGCGGTTGAGCGTCGTATTGCGGAGTTGAAGGAAATTTGATATGTGAAAACAGGGCTGCAGCGAGTTAATTCGCCGGCCCTGTTTTTTTTAGTTGCCGCTGTATGTAAGCCATCAGCTTCTCGGCAACGGAAAAATCATGCGTTGCGTATAGTGAGCGTGCGCCGACGGGATCTTCGATTTCATTCAGCTGCCAGCCGCCATGCACAGGCAGCAGGAAGTCGATGCCGATGTAGTCGCTCTTGATGGCGCGGGCGATGGTTTGGACTTGTTTTGTTTGCGTACCATCTAATGTATATTTCTCGATAGTGCCGCCGAGCGTGTAGTTCGACTTGAATGACTCGGCGTCACCTGTACGTTTGACTGCGCCAAGTACTTCATCGCCGAGCACGAAGACGCGGACATCCTGTGAATGGGAGTCGATAAATGGCTGGGCGATGAGTTCATTCGGATGAAATTGGCTCAGTACCTCGTTGGCTTCAGACTGGGTGCTGCAGAGAAATACTTCACTGCCGCCATGTCCGTTGCGAGTTTTCAGCACGAACGGCAAATCAGGCAGCCGTTTATCTGCACGAAACGTCGGAACAGCGGGAATGCCGAGCAGGGAAGCGAGTTCGAATGTCCGCAGTTTATCGTTGGCGATTTCATTGACGGCTGCACGGTTGAACAGGCGACAGTCGGATTTCTCCAGCTGACGGGCGAGCGCCGGGTTTCTGTCCCGGAATAACAGGAAGTCATAAGTTGTATTTGGCGGTTCAGTCAGCAGCTCAAGACCGATATTCAATTTTTCTGCTTCATTCTGCAGATCGGCAATGAAAGCGTGATTCCGTTCCGCTTCCTGTACGCTATAGTAGACAGCGCCTCTCATGCAAGCTTCCTCAATACATAGCTGACCATCGCATCCGCCACATTGATTCCCGTGACGTTATAAATATTACGTATATGGGCGGCTGCGTTCACTTCGCAGACAAGCGGTTCTTCATTCGGACCGTATAGGAGATCCACGCCCGCAAACTCCGCGCCGACCGCTTTCGCCGCACGCAGTGCCAGCTGCTTTTGCTCAGCGGTCAGTTCGACTACTTCCGCTGTGCCGCCGTTTGTAATATTTGCCCGGAAATCCGTTTCGGAATGCCGGTACATTGCCGCGACTATGTCATCGCCGACGATATTGACCCGCAAATCACGCCCTCTGCTCGAACTGATAAATTTCTGGAAAACATAATCAACGCCGCGCAGTTCATCCGTCTTTTCATAGAAAGCATCCTCTGTCTCAATCAAATACACTTTCATGCCGAATGAACCGTGGCCTTCCTTGATAATCATCGGCAGGCCCAGCTGCTCGAGCACAATTTCATAATAGCCGCTGTCACGAATGGTGAAATTCGGATACACTTTCGGCGCAATAATCGTCCGCGGCATAGCAATTCCATGTTTCGCCAGCTCCAAATATTGCTTCGCTTTATTATCGCAAGTCTCGATGACTTCAGGATCGTTGAAAATCGGAATACCCATCTGTTTCAAATAGCTTGCGAGCAGAATATCTTTATCTAGAAAAACCACGAAATCCGGCGGGTTATGGATCGGCTCCTGCAAATCGATCGGAATTTCATTGTTTCGTAGAAGAAGAACTTCCACACCTGCCCGGATGGCCGCTTCCCCGACGAGCCGCGCCTGATCGGCAAATTTATCACTTGTCAGGCTGCCGTTATAAATAATCCAACAACTTTTCAATCACTCCGCCACCTTTGCTATAATGAATCTACACATTAATTTTAGCACAGGAGGAATTTCAATGATTCCAAAACTCGATGAATATAAAAAACAATTTGATATAGAAAGCGATGACGCGATAAAACCGGGATTGGATGCGGTGATGGGAGCGTTGTCCACCGTACTGAAACCGGAAAAAGACCTGCACATCATCCATGTCGCCGGCACGAACGGCAAAGGCTCGACAATTGCGGTCATGGAAGCAGTGTTGCAGGCGCACGGCTATACAACAGGCGTGTTTTCCTCACCCGCGATGATTGATTTGCATGACCAGATTCGAATAAATGGAGATTCTATTTCGCCAAATGAACTGGAGTATGTGTTTGAGGAAATGAATGCGGCAGATCTAAGCGGCGTGCTGACGGACTTTGAATTGTTGACTGTGGCGGCGTTTCTGGCTTTTCGGAATGCCTCGCCTGATTACGTTTTATTGGAAACGGGAATGGGCGGACGGTTTGATAGTACGAATGTGGTGATGCCTCTAGTTTCGGTGATTACGTCGATTTCGCTCGATCATACCGGATTTTTAGGCGATACGGAGAGAAAAATCGCGCGTCATAAAGCAGGGATTATCAAACCGGGCATTCCGGCGGTGATTGGAGGGCTTTCTGAAGAGGCACGGGAAGTGATGGAGGAAGAAGCGGAACTCAACAGAAGCCTGCTGTATGTATACGGCAAAGATTTCCGGATGAATGCTGACCAATTTGAAGGAATGCAGGCATTTGAGCTGCCCGAACGCCGGATGAAAGGACCGCATCAGGCAGTCAACTGTGCAGTCGCGCTGGAAGCTTTGCTTGCGGCAGGCATTCCGTTGAAGCAGAAGGCAGTTGCAGAAGCAGTCAAAACTGCACAGCTGCCGTTTCGCTTTCAGGAAATCAGGGAAGGCGTGTTTATAGACGGAGCGCATAATCCCGCCGCTGCCAAGATGCTAGTACGGACAATTATGGAGCAGTTTCCGGGCGAGAAAGTCGATTGGGTGATCGGCATGCTGAACACAAAGGATTACGAAGAAGTATTGAAAATCTTCGCGCAGCTTGCGAACAGCTTCACTTTCGTAGATTTTCCACATCCCCAAGCAGCCAAAGCAGAGGATTTACTGGCAGTTTGTCCGCTTAATGAAAGCAAAATTGTGTCAATTTCCGAAATTGATCGGGAACAGAGCGGAAAACATAAAAAAGTAATTGCCGGCTCTCTTTACTTGTTGAGCAGTTTAATGAGACAATAGGCTTAAATCTATCGAAGTAACTAGAATTATATTGAAAATAAAGGTATTTAGTTTGATGTCAGACCATAAAATATAAAGATAATGAAATGATATACAGAAAGGAGAATCGTCATGAAAGCTAAACGGGAAAAAGGCATGACGCTGGTTGAAATATTGGCTGCACTCACTATACTGGGAATTGTTTTCATTGGCTTTATGACGATTTTTCCGCAGATGAATAATATGAATGAACGAACAGAGGCAAAGTTGGAGACGATGAATTTAGCAAAGCAAGAGTTAGCAATACTAAAGAATTCACCATCATCAATCAGAGATCGTGAAATAAAAAAACCAATAGATGCCGATAAAGAAACTTTCTATTATCCTATAGAGAGTTTAGAAGAGGCTAAGAAATATAATGTTGAAGTTGATTGCTATAAAAATGAAGAGTATTGCAGTAAAGGACAGAAAGAAGAAAAATTATATAAAATTCATATAAAAGTTTTAAATGAAGATAAGTTAATTAGTGAGACTTTTGGTTATTTGAAATTAGGGCAGGTGAGTGATTGAGATGCCTAAGAATCAAAAAGGAATGACGTTAGTTGAAGTGTTAGCGACACTGATTCTTCTTTCTTTGGTGGCTGGCGTGATTTGGACAACGGTCTCCATAGCTTCTCAATTTAATATTTCTGAGACTTCAAATTTGCGACTTCAACAAGAAGCTAACTATATCATTTCACAACTTCAGCAGGTTCATAGAAATTGTTTTACGTATGATTTAACAATTAGTAAAAATGAAGTAAGAGTAGATAATTGCATGGAAGATAAAGTTACATCATCGGAATCTTATAACGGTGTGATCAGTAACCAATTTAATTACCTACCCATATTAGATCATAAAGGACAAACACCAACAAAAACAGATTTAAACCTTTCAAGCTTTAAAGTAACAGACCCTGAAAGAGCTAAGAGGTTTGTTGAAATACCAACTATAATTTCTCGTTATAAAACGGAAAAATGAGTTAAAACAATTGAAACAAAAGAAGGGAGTTAACGTGATGAAATATCCAAAAAACGAAAAAGGTTACGCGTTAATTATCGTTTTGTTTGCTATTGTTTTTATAACAATGATAACTGCTGTTTTTATGAGGGGTGCCTTGAGTAATGCTAAGCAGGAAAAGACAGTAGATGAAAATAATCTTACTGTGGTAGCTGCAGAGGCAGGAGTTGATTATTACACCTTCGAATTAAAGAAAGCATATAACGATGAAGACCTAAAGCAATTATTAATTGATAAAGTGAATGAGTCTATTGCAAATGAAGAATCACATATAAATGCTGTAAGAATTAATAAAGAGATAGTAGAGTACGTAAAAGATAAAATTAATGAAAAAGTTGAAGAGATTAGAGATTTGCAGAAGATAACCACTTTTGATCTTGCTGATGATTATCGGCATGAGCTATTAATGCCTCCTTCAATTTCAGATAAAAAAGTTGAAAGTGGCATTACAGAAATCATTGTTAAAGGTGAAGTAGAAGGGATAAATGAGAATGAAAGCATAAAGAAAGAAAAGGTGAAGAAGCTGACTTTCGAACTGAAATTTGAGTTACCAGATATAGAAGGCTACCTTAAAAACTTAGATGGTAATCAGGAAGGTAATGTTGGTAACGACAATGATTTTGATATGAATCATGAAATACCATCTAATATTTGTAAAAACATAGTAGATATAGAAAATGAAAATTGTCTCTTCCCCTCTGGAAAGACAAGTTCTTTAGAATCTGTTAAAGACAAATCAAAAGTATTTATTAATGAAGATTATAATGGCCATAAAAGTATTGAAATTCAGGAGTCGTTATTTTACACAAAGGGAATTTCAAACGGAAGTAATTTTGATGTGCAAAAATCCCAGTTTCATATTGTTGGAAATCTAAATAAATATGGAGGTATGAAAATTCAAGAGTCTAACGCTTACATCGGAGGAGAATTTAGTGAATCTGGCAGTGTAGACTTTCAAAAGTCAAACATTATTATAGGGAAGACATTTAATTTCAGAGGATCTAGTGGAAATCAAATACAAGAAAGCATCATGAAGGTAGGAGCTGATTTCCGTGCTCCAAATAAAATCACAATTCAAAAAACAGATTTAACTGTAGATGGTATGATGGAATTTAGAAGCGGAAGTAAATTTGAAGAATCAAGACTTAGTGTAGGAAAGCAATTAGATGCGCCTTCTAAATTAGAGGCACAGAAAACAGAAGTGAGAATTGGGGATTTCTTGCAACTTAATTCTGGGGGAGACTTTCAAGAATCAAATTTCCATATTGGTTCGTATTTGAATTCTCCTCAAACTCTTAATTTACAAAAGACTAAGATGTATGTTGGGGGATATCTGCAAATTAACACTGAGTCTAAATTCGAAGAATCAGCAATAAATATAGAGAATTATTTCAAGTCTCCAAACAAAATAATTATCCAAAAATCGGCAGTTACCACAAAAAATACAAATATTGACAAATTAAACTTGCAGGAAACAGTATATTGTAGTGAAGACTTTAAAGCTAGAGAACTTTCTATGGAAAAAAGTAAGATTTTTTATATTAATAGTTCTAGTCATGAAGGTAACGGTGAGGATATTTTTAAACTGACTAAGGCTCAATATGAAGACACATGTAATTTAGATAAGCAAATCGACGAACCCAAACCGCCTAAACTACCGGGAGGAGGGCAACCTTCTGAAATACCTGAACTTCCAGACGAGAATATATTTTCCGGCCATATACCAAAACTTGAAAAAGTAGAGTACTAACCAAATTAGCATGTTGCCACTTCATGAAAAAGGTGATCACAATGAAACCAAAACTATACACAATAACCCTGCTCTGGGCAGCCGCACTCCTGGCTTTGTCCGCGCTCTTCGTTCAAGACACCTACGCAGGTGACGGCTTCTTCTCAAACATCAAACGCTTCGGCAAGCATACGTATGTTGGTCCATTTGATGTATCGAAGATGAGCCATAAAAAGGCGAAAGAGAAGCTGGCAAGCGACTTTACGGAGCTGGATGAGAATCTGCAAGTAGAATTGATGGTGCAGGATTATTCTGTGCAGGTGCCTGCTGAAGTGATTACGTTTGATCCAGACGCGACACTCTCGCAGGCGGCTTCGGGGCAGGATAACGCTTTGATTGCGGATGTTTCGCGTGACGGGCTGCGAACGGTGCTGAAACAGAATTTTGATTTGCTCTCATTCTCGGAAGATGAAGTAGATACGATTGCTTCTAAAATAGAAGAGTATGTGCGCAGTGGAATTATGCCGCAGCGGATTCATTTGCCTGAATTTATTCCTAATTTGTACTCACAGACACAGACCATCGCGACGGCATCTTATCAGCTTTCGGAGGTTCCAAAAGGTATCCGGTTGTTGATGAATGACCTGGATGGAACAGAAATTCAGCCGAATTCTACGTTTTCATTTACAGAGTTTTTAGAAAGCAAGGAAGCGGCAGCGGCATCGGATGAAGAGATGACTATTATGGCTTCGATGCTGTATGCGGCGGCTTTGCAGACGAACTGGATTATTGACGAGCGGAATATTAGCAGCGAGCTGACGGCGGAAGTGCAGCCTGGTTTTGAGGCGGCGATCAATCGCAAACTCGGTTTGAATTTCATGTTCTCTAATCCGAATCAGACAGTATTCACTGTTCACACGAATTGGACAAACTCCAAGCTTGAATTGACGGTGGAAGGGTTGCCGTTTGTTCATAGTTACGAACCGGAAGTGGAAACATTGAAGACCTACGAGCCGAAAACGGTGATCCGCTACAGTGCATTCGTATCGCCGGGCGTCAAGGAAACATTGGACAGCGGAAAGAAAGGACTCGAAGCGACGGTGAAGCGGAAAGTAATGCTCAATGGTTCGCTCGAAAACTATGAAGATATTTCGGTAGATTTCTATATGCCGGTTCCGCGGGTGGAACGCCATCATCTCATACAGAACGAGAAAACCGATGACAATGCCAATAGCGGAACGGACGGAGACCCAGGAGGCAACGATTCGAATGAAGGCGGTTCGTCTGACGGAAACACCGACGGCAGCGGAGGGACTGGTTCAGGAAACAGCGGAAGTTCATCCGACAAGCCTGGAAACAACTCGTCGAAACCAAACGCATCAGACGGGAAAGGTGATAACGAAATCATCTACGACAAAGGCGGGAACATCATGAAGTTCGATAAGGATGGCAATCCAATCGACTGACAGAGGGGGATTCAGATGGCATCAACTAGAAAACGTCTGGGTGATTTATTAATAGAATCCGGATTATTGACGGATGAGCAGCTGATGAGCACGCTGAAAGATAAGCCGCGCGACCAGCGGCTGGGTGACGCATTGCTTCAGCGCGGATATATTACCGAGCAGCAGCTGATCGAAGTGCTGGAGTTCCAGCTCGGCATACCACATGTGAATTTATTCCGCTATCCGTTTGATCCAAAACTCTTTAATATCGTGCCGAAAGGATTGGCCAAGCAGAAAATGATTGTACCGCTTAAGCGTGATGGCGATAAATTATTCGTCGCAATGGCGGACCCGATGGACTATAACACAATTGAAGACCTGCGCCTGTCGACTGGTTTCCATATTGAGACGGCAATTGCGTCTAAAGATGATATTAATCGAACGATCACTAGGTATTATGATGATGAATTATTTGACGATATCGTATTTGATGAACCAGAACCGCAGGCGGAACAGCAGCAGGAAGAACTAGTCGATAATGATTCACCGATCGTCCGTCTCGTCAATCAGATTATTTCGAGCGCTGTATCGATGAAGGCGAGTGATATCCATATCGATCCGCAAGAACACCAGGTCGTCATCCGGTTTCGTGTAGACGGCAAGCTGCATACGGAGCGGGTGCTTCCGAAGCATATGCAGTCCATGCTGATTGCGCGGATCAAAATCATGGGAAATCTGAATATTACTGAATCACGCATCCCGCAGGACGGCCGAATTAAGATTACAATTGATTTCCGGCCGATTGACCTGCGCCTTTCTACTCTGCCGACCGTTTTTGGAGAGAAGGTCGTCATGCGGATTTTGGATTTGAGCAGCTCGCTGAACGACTTGGCGAAGCTCGGGTTCGGACCAACAAATTTAAAACGCTTTCTAGAGGAAATTGAAAAACCGAACGGTATCATATTAATTTCAGGACCTACCGGCTCAGGTAAATCTTCTACGCTATATGCGGCATTAAATAGGCTGAATGACGAAGACGTCAATATCATTACGATTGAAGATCCGGTCGAGTATCAGCTCGAAGGAATCAATCAAATCCAGGTGAATAACAATGTTGGATTGTCGTTCGCGACAGGACTACGCTCGATTCTGCGTCAGGATCCCGATATTGTCATGGTCGGTGAAATCCGAGATAAAGAGACCGTGGAAATTGCGATTCGAGCGTCACTGACGGGGCACTTAGTTTTAAGTACGATCCATACGAATGACTCGGTCGCATCCATTTCCCGTCTGCTCGATATGGGCGTCGAGCCGTTTTTGCTGACGGCTTCATTGAACGCCATAGTCGCGCAACGCTTGATCCGTAGGGTTTGCCGAGACTGTGGTACTCGTCAGCCGGCTACTCAGCGTGAACAGGAGATTTTTGCGAAACGCGGCATGTCGATTGAAGAAGTGAATCGCGGAGCAGGCTGTCCGGCATGTAATATGACCGGCTACCGCGGGCGAATTGCGATTCATGAAGTGCTGATTATCAACGCAGAGATGCGCGAAGCGATTAACAATAATATGTCACCGAGCGTCATGCGGGAAATCGCGGAGCGTAGTGCGACGATTTTCCTGATTGATGATGGTTTAGAAAAAGTAAAGCAGGGCATTACAACTACTGAGGAAGTGTTGCGAGTGGCCTTGATTGAATAGGGGTGTTGTGCAATGCCAGAACGAATTGACCAATTATTAACCGATGCGTTTCAAATGAAAGCGTCCGATATTCACCTCACAGTCGGTGTGCCGCCGGTGTTACGTGTACATGGCGAGCTGAAACGGTATGGTAAAACGGTGCTGAACGAAGAAGATACCCAGGAAATTGCCTATCAGACTGTGCCTGAAAAAATGATGGCGGCGTTTAAAGAGGCCGGCCAGATCGACTACTCCTATGAAATTGCCGGTGTCTCGCGTTTCCGTGTCAATGCTTTCCAGCAGCGCGGCGCGATTTCATTGGCATTCCGGACAATTCCTACAAAAATACCGACGATTGAAGATCTACTTATGCCCAACACACTAAAAAATTTGGCTGATACGGCGCAAGGATTAATCTTGGTTACAGGGCCTACAGGGTCAGGTAAATCCACTACTCTTGCGGCAATGATTCGTTATATGAATGAAACGATGCGGAAACATATCATTACGCTGGAAGATCCGATTGAGTATATGCATGACCACGGAACATCTATAATTGACCAACGCGAAGTTGGATTCGATACGCTGTCTTTTGCAGACGGTCTGCGGGCAGCGCTTCGGCAGGACCCGGATGTCATACTCGTCGGGGAAATGCGGGACTTGGAGACAATTTCGACTGCCATTACTGCAGCGGAAACCGGCCACTTGGTTCTGGCGACTTTGCACACATGGAGTGCTGCTTCCACAATTGACCGGATTATCGACGTCTTTCCTCACGGCCAGCAGGCACAGATTCGCGTGCAGCTTGCCGGTGTGCTGACTGCTGTCGTTTCACAGCGGCTGTTCCAGACTTCCGACAAAAAAGGACGCCGTGCGGCTACAGAAATTATGATCAATAATCCGGCAGTGTCCAATTTGATCAGGTCGGAAAAGGTGCATCAAATACCTAACGTTATTCAGACTAGCCGCTCTCAAGGAATGCATATGATGGATCATTCGGTGAAAAAACTTTTGGAACAAAGGATTATTTCTTATGAGATGGCACAGCCTTACTTGCAGGGGGATGACTGACCGTGGCACGTTTTACGTATGAAGGGCGCGATGCCAAAGCGATTCGCCGGGGTACCATGACAGCAAACAATAAGCGTGACGCGGCAATTAAACTGAAAAGTCAAGGAATTCGTGTGGTCAGTATCGTTGAACGGAAAGAGACCGTTCTGACGAAAGATATTACGATCGGCAGCCCCGTGAAACGTGATCAGCTTATTATGTTCCTGCGGCAGTTCTCCACTTTGCTGCAAGCGGGAGTGACGATTGTTGATGCGGTGAGAATTCTATCCATGCAAGTAGAGCAGCCGGCATTCCGGAAAATATTGAATTCCATCCAGGAAGATTTACGTACGGGGACACCGCTGTCAGTCGCTTTTGAAAAGCATTCGAAAGTTTTTGAGCCGCTGATTTTGAATATGATCAGCGCAGGTGAATTATCAGGTACTGTCGATGAAGCGCTCGATCAGCTGGCTGATCACTATGAGAAAGCGTACCGGACGAGACAGAAAGTTGTTTCAGCGATGGCTTATCCGGTGGTAGTCGGTATTCTGGCAATTGGCGTTGTCATCTTTTTGCTTTCATTTGTCGTACCGATGTTTGTCGATATGTTCGACAGCATTGGGGGCGAATTGCCTTGGCTTACACGATTTGTGATGTCGGCAAGTGACTGGATTCAGCATTATTGGTATCTATTAATCTTGTTTGCGTCTGCCATAGTCGTGGGGATTTTACTGATGCGTAATAATCCGCAGGGCAAGTATATGTTAGATTCGTTCTTATTGAGGGTTCCGATATTCGGCAATATCGTCAAAAAGTCTGCGCTGGCCATGATGACACGGACGTTAAGTTCGATGTTTTCAAGTTCTGTTCCTATATTGCAGGCGTTATCAATGACGGAGCGTGTGGTCGGCAATGAAGTTATCTCCCGTGTCATCGGTGAATCCAAGCAATCGATGGAACGCGGCGGATCACTGACGGAGCCAATGATGAACCACTGGGCATTTCCACCTCTAATCCCGCATATGATTGCGATAGGCGAGGAAACTGGGTCATTAGACTCCATGCTGGCGAAAGTCGCAGATTTCTACGAGAAGGAAGTTGAGGCGGCAACAGACCGCTTGAAAGCACTCATAGAGCCAATCATGATTGTTTTTCTGGCTGCAATTGTCGGGACTATTGTTCTCGCAATTATGCTTCCGATGTTCAGTATGTTTGAACAGATAGATAGTTTGTAACAGAAAATCCACTATTTTTAAAAGAATTTACGAATTTGCTATTTTTCTAGTGTTAAATTCCTAAACGCTCTGCTATACTAATCTCATAGAGTACGAAAAACA
>NZ_BRCD01000022.1:0-76182 GCF_023707945.1 Sporosarcina sp. NCCP-2331 | reverse complement strand
CCTGACAACTGATCATACGCTCTGCCCTCGCGCTCATTCTCTCCCTGCCAGTGATCATGGACCTGCCGTACTTGATCATACACCAAGCGGCTGTGCTCATGGAGAGATAAATCAACCGTTCTCTTGCGCCGGAAACTGAAGCTGTTTTTCGTTGGCTCGGCTGGCGGTGATATTGGTTCGGTGGGTGGATTATTTGGCTCGCTCACCGATGCAACAGGATGTTTATATATAAACTACGGCTTCATCCCCGTAAAGGATCATATAGAGCACTTATGTGAAGATAGCTTTCATTGGGAGTAATCATTCATTCGTAAGTTTATAAATAGTTCTTTCCTGCTGATATAGATAAGCGGGCGGCTTTCGTTGTCTAATGCGACCGACTGTTTCATAAGATAAGGGAAATTCACTTTTAGTTAATTGAGATGGATTCAATTAGGGTATATTGTAGTTAGAAGCGAGCAGGCAGAGGGGGATTTTGATGATCATTAAGATGGTTAAGCGATTTTTTAATGAACGCTTTTTTGATCAGGCTGCACAGAATGCCTATTATTTGCTGCTGTCCGTGCTGCCTTTTTTATTGGTTGTGTTGTCGCTTGTTCAGTTTCTGCCTGTTCAGGAGGCAAGTATCTTGGCGTTGCTGCGTCCATTTGTTCCAGAAGAGTCATTTCAGCTGATTGAGCAAAGTGTTCAGTCAGTTATTTATAAAAGCCATGGCAAAGTACTTGTCATCAGTGTGCTGGCGGCTTTGTGGACTTCTTCTGTTGCGGTGCAGTCGTTTGCCCGTTCATTGGATATGGCGAATGAAAAGAGGCTGAAGCAACCTTTCTGGCTGACGTTCATTCGCAATATCGGGGTGACCATTCTGTTTATGCTGGTTGTGCCGATGTCGCTGTTTTTACCCTTGATCGAGAAGCTTCTGCACCGTGTGATTGCGTATTACGATGTGCTGGATGCTTGGCAGGGCTGGCTGTATATTTGGCCGAATATTAAATGGGGTCTCGGGACCATTTTTTTATTGATATTCTTCCTGTTGTTTTATCAGCTGGTTCCGACTGGTAAAATGAAATGGAAAGAAGTATTGCCGGGAGCACTATTTTCTGCATTTGGCTGGCAGCTGGTGTCGCTGTTATTCGGCGATTATGTAGCACGGGTTGATTACTCCAGGCTATACGGACAGTTGGCAGGCATTATTATGCTTGTGTTATGGTTTTACTTGACGGCGGTCATTATTATTCTGTCTGGATTGCTGAATGCGGAGTGGAAGAGGAGGAGGCGGACTGTATGAAAATTTTAGTAGTGGATGATGATATACATATTTTAGAGCTGGTGAGTATTCATTTGCGGCAGGCGGGGTATACGGTGGTGAAGGCTGTGAATGGTGAACAAGCGCTGGAGGCAGTGGAGCGGGAGTGGCCGGACTTGGCAGTGGTGGATGTCATGATGCCGGGGATGGATGGCTATACGCTGACGAAGAGACTTCGAGAGTACACGGAGATCCCGGTGCTGCTCCTGACGGCGAAGGGGGAGATGGAGGATAAGGAGAAGGGATTTTTGGCGGGGTCGGATGATTATCTGGTGAAGCCCTTTGAGCCGAAAGAGCTGCTGTTCAGAATTCATGCGATCCTGCGGCGTTATGACAAGGCTGTAGACAGAATAATCCAGGTCGGGCCGCTGGTGATTAATCGGCAGAGTTATGAAGTGGTACATGGCAAGAAGTCGCTTTTGCTGCCGCTGAAGGAGTTTGAGCTGCTGTCTGTGCTTGCCTCCAGACTTAATCAGGTGTTTACGCGCGATGTTCTGGTAGAGCGTGTGTGGGGCTTTGATTACGAGGGAGATGAGCAGACGCTGAGCGTCCATATTAAACGGCTGCGGGACAAGCTTGAGAAATTGACAGATCAGGTGAAGATTGTAACCGTGCGCGGTGTCGGGTATAAGCTGGAGGTTTCGGAATGAAGTCGCTGTACGGCAAGTTTCTGTTACTGACTGTCGCGATCATGCTTTCAAGTGCGGTCGTTGCTTTTTTGGCGGTCAATACATATTATCACCGTTATCTGAAGGATGAGAATGACGCGAAGAATGTCAGGATTGCAGAAGAGATAGGTTCTTTCATTGAGTCGGAGGACGGTCTGGATTTGAATGCTTATTTTGAAATGATTGCAAACTCGGGCTATAAACTGATGGTAATTCCACAGGACGGAGGAGCATCTGCCTACGGAGAGAGTTTCCGTCTGGATAATTTGGAGCCTGAAGCAGTTCGTCAGGTACACGGCGGAGAAGTTTACCACGGCATGCGAGATTTGAAGGCGGAGACGTTTGTGACGGGTTATTTTTCGAATGAATCCGCGAATACGGTAGGTGTGCCGTTTACTTTTCAAGGCAGCACGTATGCTTTGTTCCTGCGCCCCGACATTAAGCTGCTGTTTACAGAAATTCACTATCTGCTCGGGGGAATGGTCATTGTAATGGCGATCATCAGTCTGTTGGCGATGCTCTTTGTGGCGCGCAAGCTGATTGAGCCAATTGTGGCACTGACCCGGGCGACGAAAAAGGTCGGAGAGGAACAATTCAGCGGGGAACTGTCGATTGACCGGAAAGATGAGATCGGACAGCTGGCAAAGAGTTTTCAGCAGATGATCAACCGGCTCAGTGAGAACGATCAAATTCGGAAGGCATTTATCAGTGATGTATCGCATGATTTTCAGTCGCCTTTATTGAATATCAAAGGCTATGCGGATTTACTGTCGAATGAAGAGTTGCCTGCCAATGAAAGAAAGCATTACGCAGGGATTATCCAGTCGGAAACAGAAAGGCTGTCTACGCTGACGAAGCAATTATTGCTGCTGACTTCGCTGGATCAGCTCGTTTCTCCGCTGCAGAAGAAAGAGTTCCGTGTGGATCAACAAATGAGGGAGACTGTACGGAAATCACAGTGGCTGTTGCAGGAGAAAGAAATGTCGCTGATGCTTGAAATTGAGGAAGTGACGTATGAAGGTGATCCTGCTTTCCTTGAGAAAGTGTGGGAGAATTTACTGTCGAATGCCCTTAAGTATACACAGGACGGCGGAACAATCGATATCAGACTGTGGGAGCAGGATGAATGGGTTTGTTTCTCGATTGAAGATTCAGGTGTTGGGATGTCGAAAGAAACGAAGGCAAGAATTTTCGATCGTTTTTACCGAGCCGACCATTCGCGAACACGTGATGTAGAAGGAACGGGACTCGGACTTTCAATTGTTGAGCAAGTCGTACGTCTGCATAATGGCCAAATAGAAGTGATAAGCGAATTAGGACAGGGGACAACTTTCATTGTGCGCTTGCCTAGATTATAATCTTCTGTTCACATTCCGTTCATCTAACTCTGATAGTATGAAGATAGTAGAAAGACGACTGGAGGAATAAAGATGTTACAGGATAAGTGGAGTTTACGTTTAATTCGCATTGCGGCGATTTTTGGCTTGATCGGTACGGTACTCGGTTCTCATATGGCGGGTGCCGGGTCGCTTGCGTTCCGTCCGATTCACGCACATATTTTGCTGGTTGGCTGGCTGTCGATGTTTTCGTGGGGCGTATTCTATAAAATTTACCGTGTGCGTGCGAAGAAGCTGCTGACGATTCAGGGATGGTCAGGAATTATCGGAGCAATCGGATTGACGACAGGTATGTGGCTTCAGTTCATGAAACCGTTTAATATCAATGAAACATTTGCTCTAATTTTCTATATTGTCGGCGGTACAGTGTTACTGATTAGTTTTGCATTGTTCGTCATTGTGACGTTTACGACAGAGAAAGTGACAGCTGTCCGTAAATAAGTAAGTAATCCAAGTATGCGGCTCTTCCGTGTACTTGGATTTTTTTGTTTTCCCGGAAATACTTGTCGAAGGGGAGAGAAAAGTTTTGCCGGCTATGCAGTGCATTCAACAAATTAATCAGCTTTACTATGGCATAGTAGAGGGACTTACTGCATAAAGGAGAAATGAAAATGACAGGGAGCAATCGATTTGCGCTGACGATGATATGTTTCAGTTTAGTTATTGCTGCGAGTATGCTGATTAAAAAACCTGCCAGTTCGGAGCAGGCAGAGCCCAAGCTCCTAACGAAAGATTATGCACAAATGAACGCGGCGGTGAAAGAGGTGCTGAAAGACATGCCTGAGATCAAGGAAGAATTGGAGTTTATTCGTTCAGGAGTGAATGCGAATGAAACGGATACGCTGTTTACTGTGAAGAAGGCGGAGTTCCGCATACGGGTAGAGAATAATTTTACGAAGCAGGAGCATTCACCGGAATTTATGCGGTCGATGGCGGAGAGGGAAAACGGACGTTATTGGGATGCACTGCGCATCGCGGAAGAGGAGTACGGAGTGAAAGTGGAAGAGGAAGAAGTGACAGAATTTATTAAGGAATATGCGGCTGCTGTTCGCAGTAAAGAGAAAGAGAGATATGCAGAAGTTCTTGATTTGACGCTGGAGGAGCTGGATTATCAATTTGACCGTGATTTTTATGTGATGGATCTGCTGTGGAAGAAGTTAATGCCGCTTGTAGAGGAGAAATATCCGATGCAAGAGGGCGAGAGTAAGAAGACATATAGTGAGCGTGTGAAGGAAGAGTTCTTGAATGAGGAAGGATAACTGATTCGTAAATAATATATAGAATGTTAACGGATTCATTGTGTTGGAGACTGCTATTTTACAATAGACAGTCTTTTTTGCCATTCTACATAATTTCTATTCTATTTGTGTCTTTACATGCTATATTTAGGAGTACAATCTGAAAACTCCAGAACTAGTATATGGAAACAAAGAAGTCCGCAATGAAAACGAAAGGATCGTGAATGTAATGGACATAACCAACTTCATTACGTTATCCGTATCAATTATTACCGCACTCAATGTGCTGCTTTTAGCAGGTGTCCTGTTTTTCGAACGAAGAGATGTCGGAAACACATGGGCTTGGATTATGGTGCTGGTATTCCTGCCAATTGCCGGTTTCTTTATCTATCTGTTCCTCGGCCGCAACCTGAAACAGAAAAATTTTTATAAGCTGACAGCTGAAGAAAAAGAAGCCATTGAAACGGAAGCAGACCGGCAGCTTGAGACATTGGACAATGAACAGCTTGCGCAGTCTCCTTTAATGCATAAGCATAAGGAATTGATTCGAATGAATTTGATGTCTTCCCACGCGTTATTATCAGATGACAATGCAATTAGAATTTTTACGGATGGACATGAGAAATTTGATGCGCTGCTGGCTGACATCAAGTCTGCGGAGCAGGAGGTCAATATCCAATACTATATTATTCAGCCGGATGCTTTGGGAAAGAGAATTCGTGATGCATTAATTGAACGTGCAAAAGCCGGTGTGAAAGTGCGGCTGCTTTATGATGAAGTCGGTTCCAAAAAAACAGCGCCGAAATTCTTTGAAGATCTACGCAAAGCCGGCGGCAAAGTAGAAGTGTTTTTCCCTTCTTTATTCCGCTTGGTGAATTTCAGAGTGAATAACCGAAATCACCGAAAACTCGTCATAATTGACGGAAGAATCGGCTATATTGGCGGCTTCAATATAGGAGATGAATACTTAGGACTGAATGAAAAATTCGGTTACTGGCGGGATACGCATCTTCGGATTACTGGGAAAGCAGTTAATAATATTCAGGGGAAATTCATTCTTGACTGGCATCAGGCCGGTAAAAACAAGCCTGGTGTTTGGGGAGATTACTCTTTTCAGCAGAAAGTGCAGAACGGAACGAGTCCCGTGCAGATCGTTTCAAGCGGACCGGATTCTGTGACAGAACATTTGAAGAATATGTATATAAAGCTAATTTTGTCGGCTAAGGAAAGCATCTTTATCCAGACGCCTTATTTTATTCCGGACACAAGTTTCATGGACGCCTGCAAGATTGCTCTGCTTTCAGGTGTAGATGTCCGCATCATGATCCCGTGCAAGCCGGATCATCCTTTTGTCTACTGGGCAACCTGGGCATATGCCGGCGATCTAATTGATTACGGCGCAAAAATCCTGCTCTATGAAAATGGTTTCTTGCATGCAAAGACCATTGTAGTCGACGGTGAAGTGGCATCGGTAGGCACAATGAATATCGATTCACGGAGTTTCCGGCTGAATTTTGAGGTGAATGCGATTATCTACGATGAACAAGTGGCAAAGCAGCTGCAGAATCTATTCTTGCAAGATATCGAGTTGAGTTCAGAGCTGACAGCCGGCCGCTATGCAGAAAGATCACTTTGGATCCGCTTTAAACAAGGAATTTCCCGTTTACTATCGCCTGTATTATAAGCTAAGTATAAGGGTCGCTGTCCAGGGCAGCGGTCCTTTTCGGATCAAACGATGTGTGGAGATCTTCAAACTCTTTCAGGATATAGATTTTGCATTGATCTCCAACGGGCTTTCCGCAAGTTTTCATCATCTCAATTAATTGGCCTTCTGTGTAAGGCAGTAAAACCAGTCTCAGTCAAAATGAGGCTGGTTTTTCTTTTGCACCAGTTTAAGAGTTTTGTAAGAGCCTTGACATATACTAGGAATCAACAAGTCGAAGAAAATTTATTGATATAAAAATAGGAGGAATTGCTAATGACACCCCCATCTTTATTTAGGCAGAATAACAACGAGGCAGATTGCACCGCTACCCTCATGAAAAATCTCTTGTCCCCGTCTATCATCCTCGCTGTTGCTAAGTCAGATGGCACCATTTTAGAATGGAATGAAAATTTCCAGCAAGTATTTGGTTATACTGCATCCTCACTCCGCTTACTAGACTTTCATGTGTTGAATTCAGAGCTGCCGGCGAATGAAGCGTGGCAGCAGCTGATTGTTCAGGCGAGACTGGAAGGACAGTGGTCAGGAGAACTTATTTTTTATTCGGAGACGAGAGACTTATTGTGGGTGCAGGCTACGGCGATTCCGTTCAGTCAGCCGGGCAGGATATTACTCGTTTTTCATGATTCACTGGTCCGCAGTGAGAGGGATTATTGGCGCCAGAAAGCTTGTCTTCACGAATTGACAAATTTGCCGAATAAAAGAGCGTTTGATATGAATGTGAGATCGTATTTACAGGAGGCAGACCACTTAGGGAGGAGAGCTTTCTTTTTCTATATGGATGTGGATAAATTCAAAAGGATCAACGATGAATATGGTCACATGGCTGGGGATGAAGTGCTCAAAGAAATCGGCAGGCGACTGAAAATAATTACAGTAAATCAGGGATATGCATTTCATTTCAGTGGTGATGAATTTGTCATCGTTCTGCATGAAACCGATGACTTTCCTGATCTATTGGCGGCTGTTCATTCAGTAGGTTCCCAGCCATTCACTACGAGTCGGGGAGTACTGAATATCGATATCAGTGTCGGGGCAAGTATTTATCCGACCCACAGCTATAATGTGAACGTCTTGCTGGATTATGCAGATTCAGCTATGTTCTTGGCAAAAAATCAACAGGATTCCTCCTTTGAGCTGCATATCCTATAAATGAATAAGAAGAGGAAACTACACATGAAGAAAAATATACTAATAGCTGTAATGATACTTGTTTCTCTCGCAATTTGCGGTGCCTGGGTTTTAATGGAGAGCAAGGAGAGCAGAAAACCGAAAGAAGCACTGGCGGCTGAACAATTTATTCAGAAGTATTTAATGAAAGAAGACGGCAGAATGCAGACCGATCTGCTGGATCAAAAAGACACTTATCTCTCGGAAACCGTTGGGCTGTGGATGGATTACTTACTGGAGAAAAATGACTATGCGCAGTTTCACGATACAGTGGATATGCTGAGAAATTACTTTTTTACAGAGGATTATTTAATCTATTGGGAGTTGCGTGGCCAAAAAGAAGCGACTGCTAATGCATTTATTGATGATTTGCGTATTATGACAGCCTTGTACAGGGCAGGTGAACAGTGGAATCACCGAGCTTATACCCAGCTGGCCGAGAAAATGGAGACCTCTTTCCTTCGTTATCAAGTTCGTAATGGATGGTTTATCGATCATATTGACCTAAATAGTAAGCATCAAGGGGACACGATCACCCTCAGCTATATCATTCCGGACGGATTTGAACGGATGCAGGAATTGCCAGAAGAATGGCATAACCAGACAAAACAACTGCTTGTCGATGCACCCGTCAGCCCGCATGGTTTTTATCCGAAATCCTATCAGACGTTGACCGGCACATTTTCATTTGACAAAGAAATTAACTTAATTGACCAGTTTTATGTGGGGTATCATCGGGCACAGTGGGGCGGCGACGTCACACCTCTTCTAGACTTTGCAAAGTCTGCATTTGCCAAGGATGGGAAGTTGTATGGGCGATATGGATTGGATAACGGGGAGCCGTCCGTTGAATTTGAAGCGGCAGCTGTTTATGCGTTGGCGATCTTGATGTGCCTGGAGTTGGAAGAGAACGATTTTGCCAGACAACTATTCCTGTCTATGAAGGATATGCAGCAACTGGATAAGGGCTTGCCTTATTACGGGGGTTATACCGATGTTTATTCCATGGATACTCATACATTTGATAATTTATTGGCATTGATTGCGGAAAGGATAGGAATCAATGAAGCTATTTTCTAAAACTATAGAGATAAAAATATTGGTTTTTACCTCTTTATTCATAATTGGCCTGCAGGGGGCTGTATTCTTTTTATTTCAACAGGGTAACTCTGGTTTATTGCTTGCAGTTCTTCTAATGCTGCTTACCGTGCTGACCTTACTGGCAGGATCATTAATTGGGCTGATTTGCAGTGTAAGTTTGATATTTTTGGCGGGATCATTTTTACTTTATTTTTCAATGAATTCAACAGTTCCACTGGTCCTGCCGCTGCCTATATTAATGGGCTATGGCTTTGTTATCCTGCTAGTTGTTCTAGCGGCCGGAAAACTCCGAGATTATATCGTCAATCAGAGCCGTTTGAACCGGAGGCTGCAAGAGGAGATTAGTCAGCTCGTAGCCGTCGATATATCCACGGGTTTTGATAATACGAACCGTTTGAAGTTGGAAATGGAATTGGAGATGAAGCGGGTTAAGCGCTATGGCGGTAATTTCACACTCATTTTGATCCAGATGGATTATTTTAAAGAATTCAAAAACCTGTATGGAGAGAAAGAATTGCTGCATCTTCTCTCATCGATTGCAGACAAGATTCAGAAAGTAGTCCGGAAAACGGACCGGAAGTTTCGCTATTCGGCTGACCGGTTTGCCCTGTTGCTGACGCAAACAGATGATGCCTCCATCGATGTAGTTTATGAGAAACTGTCCCAGTCCATAAAAGAGCATCAATTACTGAATCAAAAATACGTCACACTGGCATTCCGGACGGCATATAGCGTGTATGGGAAGCAAACGGAACTTTTGGATTGTGATGATTTCCTATCACAAATGGAAAGTGAGTTGGTAGCACGTGAATTATAAATACTTAGCTCAAATCCTCATTGTATTTTCGGTAGCTATTCTGTCTCCGATCCTGACAGCTGCAAAAGGAGAGATAGAAAAGAATCAGATGGCCTTAATTTATATGACAGCTGATGATGAACTGAACGAGCATATCCATTTTATCGAAGCTACATTGGCGGGGTTTTCCGAATCCATTGATCTGTATTCAGTGAACGACGTTAAGCCGAATTCATTGAAGCAGTATGACCAACTAATTTTTATTGGCGATGAGGAAGGGGTGCTGCCAGAAAGTGCTTTGAAGGAAATGGAAGCCTTTGCTGGTCAACTTCTCGCTTTCGGATGGAATGCTGATCAGCTGGCACAATTTACGGGCTGGGAATTTTTAAGGGAAGAGACTATTCGCAGCGTGGATGGAAATGCACTGAAAGAGATTAAATCTGTAATTCACGTGGTTCCTCCAAAAGAAAGCGAAGTGTTATCGAAAGGGGCAACGCTGGACAGGGAGCTCCCCTTAATTGTTAAAAAGAAGAACGTTTCCTATGTGGCTACGTCTGCTTTTGGAACTGAAGAGAAATTTGCCCTTTCCCGTTCGCTGTATTCCCTGTTGGATGTGCCGCCACCTGTCTCCCATCCATCTTATATTCGATTGGAAGACATTTCGCCGATTTCAGACCCCAAGCTTGTCAGCGAGACAGGTAATTACTTAGCGGATCGCAATATCCCATTTTTTATGGCCATCATCCCGGTTTATGTCAATAGTGAGACTGGAGAACAAATACCCCTTTCCTCCAATAAAGAATTGGTGAATGTCCTGATAGACCTGCAGGCACGCGGTGGGATGGTGATTGCCCACGGCTATACGCACTCCTATCGTTTTGATGAAACAGGAGAGGGGTTTGAATTTTGGGATGTTCAGTTAAACCAGCCGATCACGACCGAACGCAATGACGAATTACCTTTGCCGATTCGCGCGCGTAATGCATTTTCCTCGGATATGGATTATCAATCATATCAAAATGAAATCCTTCAAATCGAAACTAACTATATTCAGTACAAGCATACCAAATCTATTGAGGACTTAACAAACATAGGACTGTATCCTGTTGCGTTTGAAGCTCCGCATTACACGATGAGCTCCAATGGATATAAAGTGACCTCTGACTATTTTTCTTCTATTTTCGGTCAGATTCAATTAAGCGATGTGAATTGGAGTGTAATGGATGCACCTTTATTTATATCAAAACCAGCCATTTTATCCGGAATGACACTATATCCAGAGACGATTGGATATATCGATCCTGCGTTGCCAGATCCCTTTCAAGAAATGGAAGCGTCCATAGCAAAGCTGCAGACAGTTCCGGGTTCCGTCATCGGTGGATTTTATCATCCATACCTTGGAATGGAATATTTGGTTGAAGTCATTCAGTTAATAGAATCAGTGCCTAATATGAAGTGGCTGGACTTTTCAAAAACGGCTCAAACCATAACAAGTGACCGCATAACTATACTGCAAAACGCAGAGGGAATAGAAGTTCAGTCGACAATTACGGAAGTAGGTCAGTTTTTTGAAAAAGCTCGGGAAGATATTGTTCAATCGGTTCTGTGGCTAATTGTGGTGGTTGTTGTGGGATTTGTCGCCACCTTTTTCACCTACGTAGTGATCTTGCGTTTTCGCTTGAAAAAACGATTATTTAAGGAGAGGCAGTATATTGGCTAATATCTTATTTTACAGTGCACTTAGCTTGATCTGGCTTATGCTGCTGTACCATATGTTTCTGATGCAGGGAGGCTACCGGCATTTTAGAACGTTTGAACGTGTGATCACCAAATGGGAAAAGAATATGGTTGAACTGCCGACAGTCAGTGTCTTCATCCCGGCGCATAATGAGGAAGTGGTGATCGGTCAGACATTGAAGGCGATGGCGCGTCTGTATTATCCGAAAGATAAGCTGGACATTATCGTCATCAATGACAATTCATCCGATCGAACGGGTGAGATTGCACAGAGCTTTGCGGAAAAGTATCCTTTTATCCGGCTGATCGAAACCACGCCGCCCAACCGGGGAATTGGAAAGTCATCTGCATTAAATGAGGCACTTGCCCAATCGGAGGGAGAAGTTATTGTCGTTTACGATGCGGACAATACACCTGAAAAAATGGCGGTTTGGTACTTGGTGATGGGTCTCCTCAATGATCCGCTGGCAGGTGCGATGGTCGGAAAGTTTCGTGTCAGCAACGCAAACCAAACTTGGCTGACACGCTTTATTAATATTGAGACGATTTGTTTTCAGTGGATGGCGCAGGCTGGGCGCTGGAACTGGTTTAAAGTGGCAACCATTCCGGGGACAAACTTTGCGATTCACCGGCATATTATGGAAACCCTTGGCGGCTGGGATGTCAAAGCCCTTGCCGAAGACACGGAATTAACGGTCCGTGTCTATGATTTGGGCTATCATATTCGATTTTTTCCATCTGCAATTACATGGGAGCAGGAGCCCGAAACACTTGGCGTCTGGTGGAAACAGCGGACGAGATGGGCCCGCGGCAATCAATATGTAGTCTTGAAATTTCTATCTCAGTTATTCAAATTAAAGCGGAAACGAATCATCTTTGACTTGTTTTACTTCTTTTTCACCTACTTTCTATTTTTCTTTGGCGTGATCATCTCGAATACGCTGTTCGTGGTGAATTTGTTTTATGACCTTAATTTACAGATCGGCAATGTGGCGCTGATTCTTTGGGGGCTTGCCTTCCTACTGTTTGTAGCGGAAGTTTCCATCGCTTTAAGTATTGAACGGACAGAAATGACACGAAAAAACTTTGGATATATATTTCTCATGTATTTTACGTATTCACAAATGTGGATTCTCTTAGTCATGCATTCGCTATTTTTGGAAACAAAAAGAATATTGTTAAGGCAAAAGGTTACTTGGTATAAAACAGAACGTTTTACAAAAAAGAAAGTGGAGGGAAACTAATGAAACACCTTTTCATAACAGTTATTGCATTTTTCGGATGGCTCGGGTGGCAGACCGCAAGTGCAGAAACACCAACTGCCCAGCCGCTGCAAGTATCGGGGATTCAGCTGGAAGCAAGTCCAAATCTGTCGAATAAACAGCCGATCACCAATCAGCCGATTGAGCTGAAAGGTCCGGAGCAAGCAATATCTTTCTATTATGAGCTTCAGGAAAACCAGGTGAAAACAGATCAGGCACTTGTTTTGCACATGAGCCACTCGGAATTACTCATCGCCCCCTCATCCATTACTGTACGAGTGGATGGAAAAGCAGTGCTTTCAAAATCACTGACAGGTGACAAATTAATTAATAAGCTCGTTATTCCGTTGGATGGAGAATCGTTGAAAAAAGGCTTCCACGAAGTGACGGTTTCATATTACGGTGTGGTCAAAGAAGGAGTATGTGTAGAGCAAGGGACGACAGCGAACTGGATGACCATTCACATCGATTCTTATTTTAAGCTTATGAATAATGTGGCGGGGAATCATTCCTTAAAAAGTTATCCTGACGCCTTTACTGGATCAGAGAAAAATCCTGTTACCATTATCCTGCCCGATCATGCTTCCATGGCTACCCTTAACAGCGGGTTGAAGATCGGCGCGTATTTATCAAAGATAGGAAATGAAGATCAATCCGTCCGTATAGTGAGGGAATCCAAGCTGAACAAGATGATGAATAATGTATTGTTTGTAGGGGGCGGGAACGAGTTTACGAGTGCCTTCATGAAAGATTTAATCCAACAGGCAAAATTACCTTTGACTGACGATGCAGCAGTTATTTCATTGAAGACGTTAACAGATGGAAAGCAAGAAGTGAATGCACTGTTTGCGGTCGCGAAGTCTCCGAAAGATCTTGAAAAGAGGATATCGGTTTTAACTGAAGCAAGCTTGACTGCACAGTTGGCCGGAGAGCAACTGGTGCTAACAAACACAACGAAACTACCGGATGCACAAGATACTCAGACTGTTCCGCTAAAACAATTTGGTATGTCTAACGTGACACTGGATAGCCTTAATCGGGAAAGTCAGCAATTTTTTTATTCTCTTCCGTATACGCTGGATCAGGAACAGACGCCATTATTGGAGCTGCATCTAAAACATACGGCTCTTGCTCCTGAAAAAGAGGAAGAACTAACAACCGATGAGTTACTTGACGGGGATATTGAATTAATTGCCTGGGTTAATAAGGTGCCGCATTCAATTAATATCCGGCAACTGAAAGAGCATAAAGAAGGGGTATACACCGTACAATTACCGATTGATCATAAGACACTAAAGGACAGTCGGATTGTCAGTCTGCAATTTACGACGAGTGGTTTGCTGACTAAAAATCCGTGTATTACTACAGATCAAAGTCGTTGGCTGTATATTGAAGAAGACAGTTTCTTCTTATTTCCAAGGACCGAGAAACAGAAAACACATTCCATATCGGAATTTCCATTTCCATTCGTCGATAAAGGAGAAGAGGCAATTATCGTCTTGCCTGCATCCGAAAGCATTGATGACAATGAACTGTTGTATTTATATGAAAATCTTCATATTCAGACACGGCTTATGAATTGGAAGCTTGCACTTGCTGATAAAATATCAACAGACGACTTAAAAAAACGTCAACTGCTCTTTATCGGAGGACCGGATGTTCAGCCGGCACTTCAACAAGAAGCTTCGAAACTTGCCGTGTCCCATGTGAAGGGAAAGCCTGACATGGCAGCTTCAGGCTTCTTAACCGACACTGTAGAGGCAGTGAATTGGATTCAGCCGAGTATGTGGGGAGAAAAGAAGCATACGATGATGGTATTTGAAAATCGTGAAGGAGGCCCGGTGATTGATCGGAAGTTGCTCGAATTCCTAAATACTGCCGATGAATTTGCAACAATGGTCGTCAAGTCTGAAAATGGAAAAGTGTACACCAATGCATCTGCCGTGCAACTGGAACTGCCCAGTTCAGGTGTAAAAAGCGACAGAAAGGAAGAACAATTATCCGGTATGTGGATTGGAGGGTTTGCAGGGCTTCTGGTAATCTCTTTACTGAGTATTGTTTTTATTCTCCGAAAGAGGGGGCGGCTTGATGTGTAAGGAGGACCTAGAAGGCATCATGTCGAACTAACACCATATGAAAACAAAAAAACCACTGCTTCTCATTCTCTTACTAATCGTCACGCTCACATCATTTCGTCTCCTATGGATCGAGTCGAATTGTAAAATAAATACACCGGTAGCTGAAGATGGAATCTTGGACCTAAGGGGCAATGCGGTATTGTCAGAGGGAATGCTGCCGTTAAATGGAGAATGGCATTTTTTCAAAGGAGAGTTCCTGGAGCCGGGTGACCATCCTGAGAAGCGACCGATGCTGATACAAGTGCCTGGCAAATGGCAGAAGCAATTATCGGAAGACAATGATCCTTCTGGCTATGGTACCTATCGCTTAAAAATTCTACTGGATACTGACACGGCTGACACCTATCGGCTCTATACAAAAGATATTGTGTCAGCCTCCCATTTATTTATCAATGGCAAGGAAGTAGCACGTCTTGGAAGAACTGCCGGGAACAAACAGGAGGAGAAACCGGATTATCGCCCGCACACGTTGCAACTGGATGGAAATATCAAAGAAATTGACCTCATGATCCACGTCTCAAACTTTCATTCATTGCGAAAGGGAGGCATTGTCCAGCCAATAGAGCTCGGGGAATGGGATGTGGCGGAACGGTCTGTGTTCCGGGACTATGCCTGGCAGTTAGTGGTAGCAGCTATCATCTTGCTTCATAGTCTCTACGCTCTGCTGATCTACTTGCTGTTCTCCAGAAAGAAAGAGATGTTGTTCCTGGCTCTGGCATTTATGGCGATGGCGCTGTCTATTACAGTGGATGACGATAAACTGCTGCTCTATTTTTTCCCGGGCATTTCGTTCGACTGGTGGCAAAAGGCGATCTATCTGACGTATACAGGCAGTGCATATTTTTCCTTGCTTTTCATCAAGTCGATAGTGAAAACAGAAGGCAAACCATTTGGCAAATGGACGAGATACTATTTTCGCTTTGTAACGGTTTTGTATACATTGTTTGTAATGGCCACGCTGCTGTCTGTAGAAATGAATATGTATATCGTCTACACGCTTTTGATGTTTATCCCGCTTCCAATGCCATTCCTGATCTACCGGTCAGCATTGCCGGGAAAAAGTAATTTCCTATACTTTATGCTCGCAGTGATCAGCATCCTGTCCAGCCTCGTTTGGGGTTCCTATAAGAGCCGGGTTGCACCTGAGCTTCCATATTATCCGTTTGATATGTTGGTGGGGATTATCTTTTTCGGGTTGTTTTGGTTTAAGCGCTTTTTCATAATGGCTGATAATAGTCAACAATTGGCTGTATCTTTACAAAAAGAAATTCAGCAAAAAGATGACTTCTTGGCAAATACTTCACATGAACTGCGGAACCCGCTGCACGGTATATTGAATATTACCCAAACAATTTACGAGCAGGAGAAAATGTCTTTATCACAGGAAGCAAAACAGAACTTAGAGACGCTGATGTCTGTGGGTCGCAGAATGTCCATGATTGTAAATGATTTGCTGGACAGTGAACAATTGAAAGGAAAAGGAGTCCGGCTTGATCAACAAGTTATTCGTCTGGCACCTGTCGTGACCAATGTATTCGATACACTGAAATTTATGAAGGAAGGAAAGTTGATTACGCTGGAGAATACGATCCCTGAAAACTTTCCTTATGTACAGGCAGATGAAAATCGGCTGTTTCAAATCCTATTCAATTTAGTGCATAATGCCATGAAGTTTACTGAAAGCGGCAACGTCCGGATTTCATCTGAAATGCAACAGGGAATGGCGATGATCCATGTTACGGATGAAGGAATTGGCATGGATCAGGAGGTTGCAGACAGGATGTTCCAGCGCTATGCCCAGGATGAACGAGGTATTGCTTCTACAGGTGGCGGAGGAATTGGTCTCGGATTGAGTATTTGCCGGCAGCTGATTGAATTGCATGGGGGAACGATACAAGTGGACACCTCAAAAGGGAAAGGTGCTACGTTTACTTTTACCATCCCTCTTGCCGAGATACAAGAAGACAGCAGGACTAGGCCGCTTCCCCTGTCTGTGGCAGAGTCGTCCAGCTATACGAATAATTTGAACAAAACCTCTAGCAGCGGTGCTGAACGAATCTTAGTAGTGGATGATGATCCGATGAACCTTTCAATTATGAAGCAAATGTTAAAAGCAGAAGGATACGAGATCGTGACTTGTACGACAGGAAAAGAAGCATTGGAGCAGTTCGATGGGGGCAATTGGAGTCTGGTCGTCTCGGATATTATGATGCCACATATGTCTGGCTATGAATTAACACGTAAAATAAGAAATAAATTTTCATTGGCAGAACTGCCCATCTTATTGTTGACCGCGCGAACCCAGCCGATTGATATTCAAATGGGATTTGAAGCGGGGGCCAATGATTATGTTCAGAAACCTGTTGAAAAGTCAGAACTGATTTCGCGCATCAAGACACTTCTGCAGTTGAACCATGCAATTGAAGAGCATGTGAAGATGGAGGCGGCCTGGCTGCAAGCACAAATCAGGCCCCATTTCCTCTTCAATACATTGAATACCATTAGTGCACTAAGTGAGATTGATCCGGAAAAGATGTCCAAGCTACTAGAGAACTTCGGAACTTATCTGCAAAATAGTTTTACATCACAGAACTTAGAGCAAACCGTCCCGTTGGCAAGGGAAATGGATCTGGTTGATTCGTATATTTATATCGAACAGCAACGCTATGGTGATCGGTTAAGAATCGTAAAAAATTACGTCTATTTACCTGAAATTCAAGTACCGCCGCTGGCAATCCAAACCCTAGTGGAAAATGCAATTGAACATGGAGTTTTGAAACGGACAGAGGGCGGAACTGTGCAAATTCAAATCAATGAAAGCCGTGAAAGCATTGAGATTGTCATCTCGGATGATGGGCTTGGAATGAATCCAGATAAGTTAACAGCCATCTTATCGGATCTGCCGGCAGAAAGAAAAGGAGTCGGCTTGCCGAACACGCATAAAAGACTGCGTCAGTTAGGCAACCGAGGTTTGATCATCGAAAGCAAGTTGAATGAAGGCACAACTGTACGTATTTGCATACCAAAATAGAAAGGAAGGAAGAAAAACTTCACAGTTTTCTTCCTTCTTACAACTGATCGCTAAGCAGAATTTGATTATATAGCGCGTTTGTAGAGTGGCTGGGCGAGATCCCCAACTCCTCTGCAATCCGCTCTTTAAATTCATGATAAACCTTTATAGCTTCTGTTCGATTTTCAATTTGTATATAGTGTTCCAGTAACTGTTGCAAAGCTTGCTCAGAGTATGGATCCAACTGAAACAAACGATTAAGATAAAGTTGTTTACGTGCCCCATCGCCGATTCCCTCATAGTAATAGACGATCTGACTCATTAATTGAAGCATTTGCTGACGAAGGTTCGCGGAATGAATCAGAGCCCACTCGTAGCCTTCCTGTTCCAAATAATCCCCAGTGTATTGATGTACAGCTTCTTCAAAAAGATCAATATTGTCCCGGGATACTTTGGTATGTTCAATAAGTAAACGTTCTAAATGAATGGCATCACATTGAAAGTTTGGAAGCTCTAAACAATATCCTTGATTGGCAAAGGTGATGACTTTAGGATGGCCTGTCTTTTGAAGTGTCTTACGTAAATGGGAAAGTGTTGTATGCAATTGAATTTTAGCTTTATCGTAATCAGTATCGGGCCAAAGGGTATCAATCAAAACATCTCGATTGATAAATGTCCGGTGGTGTGTGATGAGAAATGCAAATAATTCTTTTACTTTAGCCGTCTTCCACTTAATCGGCTGATGGTCCGAAAAAACCACGAACTCGGAGAAACACTTTATACGCAACGGTTCAATAGGGCTTAGCTGCTGACTGGGCGAAGAGGAGAGCTGCTGTTGTATACGTGAAATGGTTTTCTTTAAACGATCGTCAGTTATAGGTTTTAAAATATAGTCAATGGAATTCAGTTCAAATGCTTGCACTGCATAATCCCGGTAAGCCGAAACGAACACGATATGCACCGAAGGATGATAGGTTAAAATTTGCTCAGCTAAATCAATCCCATTGATCCCCGGCATTTCGATGTCCAAAAATGCGATATTAAATGAAAGGTCTTGCACTTTTTCCAGTAAAAAAAGCGGGTTAGAGAAGGTATGCACTACCTCCACATCCTCAAAAACTTGAAGTTTACGTGAGAGCAACTGTAACGCTAATGGCTCATCATCTACCAGGATTGCACGAATCAACTAGATTCCCTTCTTTCAAAACGTATTCCAATATATCCATTGTATTCTATTTCCAGTTAAACTTACAGTGCTAGAGAAGAAATGTCAAAATAGTAAGTGAGTAGTTTCTGCATTGGTTTAGGGTATCGAATCTATAACTACAAAAAAACTGTTCAGAAAATCATTTCTGACTTTCTGAACAGTTCCTTTCACATTATACAAACACCAACTCTAATTTCCCTTCCTTCAATTCCAATGAAGCATCAAACTTCTTGCCGTCAGCCGAAGTGAATCCTTTAATTACATTCGTCTTTCCTTTTGTACACAGCAGTTTTACTTGCGGCACGGTTAGTTTCTTCTTTAAGAAGATGCCCGGGAAGGTCTGCTTGCAGCCAGATTTATAGTTGCTGCAGCCGTAGAAAGATTTTCGCGCGACAATAGTTCCGTTTCCGCACTTAGGACAGGGAGCCACTTCTGTCGGTGTATAGGAACCTTTGCGGGTGGAAGGAGAAGGCGGCAGAACAATATCAATTTTCTGCTGTTCCAGCTGTGCCGGGACGTCTTCGAGCAGCTTTTCTATGAATTT
Organism: Sporosarcina sp. NCCP-2331; assembly: GCF_023707945.1. NCBI lineage: Bacteria > Bacillati > Bacillota > Bacilli > Caryophanales > Caryophanaceae > Sporosarcina > Sporosarcina sp. NCCP-2331. The sequence continues at coordinate 56,888 of NZ_BRCD01000022.1, read as the reverse complement.
AGCCACACTGCCCAGAAAATGCTGTCCCGTTCCTTCGCCATTGCCGATTTTTTTCAAATAAGTTTCCCATTTTGCTGTCATCGAAGGGCTTGCAAGCAGACTTCCTTCAATGGCCTGACATAAAACGCGGCCTTTGTCCGTGATGGATACGATGTTTTTCGTCACCGAAATATAGCCATGCTTTTTAATCGTCTCGATGATTCCGCTTCGCGTGGCTTCCGTGCCGAGACCTTCAATTTCTTTTAGTATATCGGTTTCGCCCTGATCTTCGACGAGCTTTCCGCAAGTTTTCATCATCGCAATTAACTGACCTTCTGTGTAAGGTTTGGGCGGCTGGGTTGCGCCTTCTTTAATACCAATCTCACTTTGCACCGTTTCATTTTGCTCGAGAGGCGGCAGGACGGGTTCTTCTGTGTCTTTGGCCTTTTTCGGCACAGCAAAAAGCTCTTTCCAACCCTTATCACGCTCGGTTTTTCCTGTCGTGAAGAACGGCAGGCCCCTGACGTCTGTTGTCACTTTCGTTTCAGTATACGCATAGTCGCGGTGGAACATTGCAAGCGCCGTCCGAACCACTTCTTCGTATAAATTCCGTTCAAGCGGAGACAGTTTAGCAATCGCAGCAGCTGTCGGCAGTTTTTTCGTCGGAATGATGGCATAGTGTTCCTGCACTTTTGAACTGTCTACATAGCGCTTTTTGGGTATGCGTGAGGCAATTTCAAAAGACTGGCCGATCAGCTCCTGATACTTTTCCACAGAAGCTGCGAGATAGTTGAATTCGCTCGGCGTGATATGACGCGTGTCGGTCCGCGGATAAGACACGAGTTTCTTCTCATAAAGCGTCTGCATCGTTTTCAGTACAGTGGCAGGGCTCGCTTTCCATCTGCGGTTCGCAGTTGCCTGCAATGTCGACAAAGAGTGCAGTTGCGGTGGCGGCATGCGCTTATCCGTATTCGTCAGCTCCGTGATGATGCCGGGCGTGCGCTTCGTAATACCGCGGCTGTTGAGCGCGTCCGCAATCAATTCACGTTTCGGTTCTTTCAGTTTTGCTTTTCCTTTATACGTCCCATTTGCTGCGGTAAAGATCGCTTCCGCTTCAAAAAACGGTTCCGAAACAAATGTCTCAATCTCACGCTCGCGCTGATAAATCAAATAAACCGTCGGCGACTGCACACGTCCAATCGGAAATACCTGCTGGATGCCTTTTGCTTTTAATAACAGCGTATAAAGCCGTGAACCGTTCATCCCGACGAGCCAGTCACTGATCTGCCGTGCTTTCGCTTCCTCATACAGCTGCAGATCCTTCTCATTATCCCGAAGATTCTCAAACCCTTTCCGCACCTCATCCGCCTCAAGTGAATTAATCCAAAGACGCTTGATCATCTGATTGCGCGCGCCGGTCATATAGTAAATGGAATAAAAAATATTCGAGCCTTCGCGGTCAACATCGCAGCCATTAATCACGGTCGAAGCCCCACGAATCAACTTCTTCACAATCTGAAACTGCTTATACTTATCCTTCGCCACTTGAAACTCATAGCGCTCCGGCAAAATAGGCAAGCTGCCGAGCGTCCAGCGTTTCCAGGAAGGATTATAGGTGTGCGGCTCTTTTAATTCGACGAGGTGTCCGATGCCCCATGTCAAAAAAGCCCCTTCAGGGAACGTCGGGCAAGGACTGATTTCGATATAGCCGTCGTGTTTTCGGGAAGTGAATGCGTCGGCGTAGGCTTTGGCCTGGGATGGTTTTTCGGCTAGGATGACGGGTTTCATGAGGACACCTCTTTTATTTCAATGATAGAAACGCTAGTTCTACTATTATCGCATAAATAGGGGATATTTACGAATTCAATTAGTGACATAAAAAATAGAGTGCCTCCCGAAATCCTGTATAATGTAAGTTACGATACAAACATAACAGACCGGAAAGGTGACCCGAGAGAATCAGATTATGGTGCCATGATCTATTCATTAATCCATCGTGTGGTGGAGCGAATAGCTACAATTCTACAACCGTTAATTATGAAATTCACCCGTTAATCATAGAAGTTAAGATTCTATATAGATTAGCAGACGACTATTTTTATTAAAAGAGGTGAATTCAATTGGCGACACTCACAAAAAAACGGCGCATAGGATTAATGATTATTGTTGTCCTTTTATTTGCGTTATTACTAACAGGTTTTCGATTACAGTGGATTAAAACATTTAACGAAACGGGAGAACAGCCAATTATTGAGCGTGGGGAGCTTGATTTACGTGAGTGGGATTTTTCGGATAGAAAAGTAATATCATTGAATGGTGAGTGGGAGTTTTTCCCCTATGAACATATTACAACTGCATCATTGGCAAGCAATGACGTGGCAGAGCGTTATATAAATACACCGGGAGATTGGTCGGAAGTATTGAATCCAGAAAATCAAAGTCCATATGGATACGGCTCTTATCACCTACGAATTTTAGTTGCGCCCGATCAAGATCAAACTTACGGGATACAGGTTCCAAGTGTCCGTAGCTCCTCTGCTCTATATATTAATGGGTTATTTTCGGGGGAATCGGGAGAAGTTGCGGACAACAAAGAAGATGCTCATGCATTAAATGTTCCCTACTCATCGTCTTCTATCCGGGCAGATGAAGAGGGAGTTATCGAGATTGTTTTACAAGCAACAAACTTTGAGGATCCACGTTCAAGCGGGCTCGTTCGTTCGATAAAATTTGGTTACGAGAAGAATATTTTGGCAGATGTAAAACTATCGACTCTGCTTCAAGTGATTACCGCAGTTATTTTTGTCGTTCATGCATTATTTGCTTGTATATTATTTGTAATAGGCATTCGAGATCGTCGCCTTCTTTACTTCGCATTAGCGTTAATTGCAAGTTCGATCTCCAATATTATGGGCGGCGATGAAAAAATACTATTTCACTATATCGAGATGGATTACACAGGTTCATTTAAACTGTCATTTTCTATGTTAATTATTTTCGGTTTGGCGATGGTCCATTGTGTGAAGCCACAAATTCAATCATTATTCAAACCATTTTTACCGATCTACACGGCCGTTAGTATAGGCGTTATTGTAGTTGTTATGATTTTACCGCTAGAATCACTGGATTTTGCTTCGACGTTTAGTTTATCGTACGTGATTTTATCGGCGGCTATTACCGCATTGGCTCTACTTATTTCAAAGAAAGAATATAGCGGCGGGATTTGGTTAGCGCTGTCAAGTGTGGCTTTAGCGAGTCATATCGGTTGGTGGGCATATTCGTTGAATACAGGCTTAAAAGTAGTTTATTACCCATTCGATCTAATTATTGCAGTGATTTGTTTCGCGGGTGTTTGGTTTAAGCAATACCATCAACTGCATCTTGAGACGAATCAGTTTGCAAAAGAACTTCAACGGGCGGATAAAGTAAAAGACGAATTTTTGGCAAATACGTCCCATGAATTAAGGAATCCCTTACATAGTATTTTAAATATGTCCGAAGCAATTCTTGAAAGAGAACAGTCCACATTACAAGGAAGGAGTGTTAAAGATTTAGAAGCAGTTATATCGGTCAGCCGCCGAATGTCAGTGATGGTTAATGAATTGCTGGATATGACCCATTTAAAGGAAGGAAATCCACAACTGGAGCCTGGGCCTTGTTCACTTCAAGCAGTTACTCTAGGTGTCGTGGATATGCTGGAGTATATGGTGGAGGGAAAACCAGTTCAAATGGTGAATAAAATTCCAAATGACTTTCCATTAATTATCGCCGATGAAAAACGGCTCATTCAGATTGTTTTTAACTTGCTCCATAATGCCATTAAATTTACAAACCATGGCGACATTACGATTCAAGCATTTATTCAAGAAGGACAAGCGCAAATATCAATTTCTGATACGGGTATCGGGATGGAAAAAGAGGTTCTTAAAAATATTTTTGAACCCTATGTACAGGGACATAACAGAGAAGATGGCGGATTCGGCTTAGGCTTAAATATTAGCCAAAAGCTGGTTGCACTCCATGGAAGTACATTAGAAGTTCAATCTGTTTTAGATGAAGGGTCAACGTTTAGTTTCCAAATTCCTTTAGCTCATGCTGAAGCGATTAGTAAGGTGCATTCGCAAATACAATCTTCAATGGAATTTAGTGATGAAAGTGACAAGAAGAAAACGCATATCGGAGAATCAACCATTGAAGCGCATGTAGCAGTTGATTTAGAGCGGCCGCGCATACTTGTTGTTGATGATGATCCGATTAATTTGCAAGTCATTGAGACGATGCTTGTGGGTGAAAAGTATAATGTGAAAACAGTTTTAAATGGTATCGAAGCGCTTGTCTTAGTAGACAAAAAAGAATGGGATTTAGTTATCTCAGATGTGATGATGCCCCACATGTCGGGGTATGATTTAACGAAGAAAATCCGAGAGCGTTTTTCAATAACGGAACTTCCAATTTTGTTATTAACGGCAAGAAGCCAGCCAAAAGATATTGAAAATGGATTTTTAGCAGGCGCAAATGATTATGTCCAGAAACCCGTAGATGCATTGGAATTCAAGTCGAGAGTCCGGGCGTTGACGAGCGTTAAACAATCAATGCAAGAAAAACTACAAATCGAAGCGGCTTGGCTTCAAGCACAAATTCGGCCGCATTTCCTGTTTAACGCGTTGAATACAATTATGGCATTGAGTGAGATTGATTTGGAAAGAATGCAAAAGGTTTTAGAAGCATTTAGTCAGTTACTACGCGGGAAATTCAAGTTTACTAATTTGAATGAACTTGTGCCACTTGAGGATGAATTGGAACTTATCCAGGCTTATTTACTGATTGAAAAGGAGAGATTCGTAGATCGCTTGTGTGTTATATGGGAGATAGATGAAGATTTATCAGTCATTATTCCTTCACTAACGATTCAGCCACTTGTCGAAAACGCTATTCATCATGGCATTATGAAGCGTCCTGAAGGTGGTCAGTTAACGATACGAATTTCACAAGTTGATACGCATATTGAAATTTCCGTGGAAGATGATGGAATAGGTATGGAGAAATCGGAGGCAGCGGGGATATTGAAGAAAACAGCTGGCCGTAATACGGGCATTGGTTTGTTGAACACAGATCTCCGTTTAAAACGTCAATTTGGTCAAGGGCTAAAAATTGAAAGTGTTAAAGATGCGGGGACGAAGGTATCGTTTATTGTTCCTCGTAAAATGGGATAATATGGTCATCATGAAGGATTTCTAGCGATGATGAGACAAGGTTGTGAAGCAAGAGGAATTACGATTTTGCGGGGAAGCGTGAGCAAGGATCATATTCCCCTGTTATGGTCTTGTCTTCCGTGTATGGCACCAAACGAAGTGTTGCAATATTTGAAAGGGAGATCTTCAAGGTTGTTTAAGAAGGTTGTTTAAGAAGGTTGTTCAATGGGGAAAATACATAGCAAAGCCTTTCCAATAAAACAATTGCAGCATTTAATACATGCAAGCATGAGGAGATCATAGATCATGGAAAATAACCCATCGTATTTTTATCATTTTTTAGAACCGATATCTGAACAACTGGCGCAAATGGCCAGCGGGCTTGAGAAAAGTATTTATGCCAGCCCGCAGACGATGCTGATGCACTCACGGACATTTGTCGAAGCGATTCTGCAGCGGGTCATGGTTGCCGAACAGCTGTCAGTGGAGGATAATCTTGCACTTAAAGACCGGATTGATTTGCTGGAGAGGAAGGATCTCCTGGAAAAAGAAGTCCTCGATGCATTTCATCAGGTTCGAATGAACGGAAACTCCGCGGCTCACGAATCCAGGGACTTCCGGTATTCGGAGGCTCTCCTTTCCTGGGAGGCGATCTACATGATCGTCCGATGGTATGTGAAGAAATACTGCCCTCAGGATGTGAAAGTGCCAGCTTATCAGGATCCCGAACCAACGAAGGGCGATGAAACCGAAGTATCCGAACTGGAAGAGAGACTGCAGAATATGGAAATCTTGATCCGTTCAAATATTCAACAGCAAAAAGGGCTCAATGAGGAATTCGAGACAGCAGCAGTTTCAGGTCCCTTGGAAGGCGCACTTCCTGGTCTTGCATCGGTTCGCACGATCGTATATAAAGATCGAAGTCTGGAAGTACCGCACTTTCTTCGGGATGCCTTCCTGCTGCCGCAAAGATTCGAGGAGTCGGAGAATTTTCTTACAACGCTCGGGGCTGAACAAGAAGTACGGGTTATGAGCGAACTGCCCAATAACCTGGAGGGATTGCATCATGATATAAAGGGATTCAGTGGTGAAAATGATGAGATATTATTCAAAGAGCTGAAGCATTTTATTCAAGAAGAGACTGCCAGACGCGAGGTGGAACTGACGCATCCGGGCAAGCTTGTTCTTTTCTATAAGACAGACTATGTGCTCGTTACCGATCAACTGGCGAATATTCCGCTGACTGAAGAGGAATTCGGCAGCAGCCCGAACCTCTTTGCACAACTGCAGGAAGATCAGATTGAAAGGGTGGGTCAACTTCCGAAAGAACTGGCTACTTTAACTAAATACGACAATGTTGGTTTCGAAACAGTAAAAGAACTGTTCGCGCAATTAAAGGAGAAATAAACTATATGGAGGCGCTGGTAAAGGCATTTCTCTTACCACCAGCCTTAAAACAGGTACACTAAGTACTGCAAGTGAAGGGTGATGACAATAAAACGCGGCACCCTGTCAGGCACCGCGCTGCGCTTAGTTCATCGGCAATTCAAAAGTCACCGATTTTTCCTTGAATAATTTTTTTGCATTTTCGTCAGCCAGCGGGCCGAATTGGAGTTTCAGTTCCTTCAACAAATCGAACTCATCTTTGCGGAAGAGGAAGACGGTGAGAAACTCTTCTGACTCACCCGGCTGTAAATCTCCGTAAAGTGTCGGCTCCAGCATTCCTTCGGATAACATCGTGCCCCGGTTTTGATCCAGAATTAAACGAGCTTCTACGAGAGACTTTGTAAAAGCCTCGCTGCTGTCATTCACTACTTGGAACTTTGCCGTCAATGCGACGAGTGGGCCGTCACCGAAATTGCGGAAACGTTCTGCATGGGCAGTCGTTGGTGTCACGTCAGCGTATTGCACACCTTCCAAAGTAACCGAAACTTCATCGATTTTCTGAGTTTCGTTGATATCCTCTTTTGAGAAGAAAAGTTCCTTATCGGCAATCGTATCTGTCACCATTTTATCGGCATACAGAGCAGAGCTTTTCGAAGCTTTCTCGGCACCGTCTTCGTTGAATGGAATCTTGAAGATGGCTTCATTCCCGAGGCTCTTATTAAAGTCGTCCTCAAGCATCGGTCTGTCAATAGTGTATGTTGGCGCTTTCAGCCGTTCAAACTGAGGCTTGGTCATCGTGTACGCCTGCATCCCTGTGTACTTGCCTTTAGAATACTGACGGCCAGCATTGTCCTGATCACCTTTTAGCCAGTCATCCCGGTCAACGAGGCTTCTGCGCATGTACAGATTTTCAGTGCCGTCATCGGACAGCATCATCGTACTCGCATTGTAGAAGACGTCCTCATCTAACTGATTTTCAAATCCAAGTTTATAAGTGATGACATATCCCTCGTCCTCATCATCGAAGTTATGTTTAGCTGATTCATTCATATTCGTGACATGGACGATTTGATACTCATCTATTGAGAGAGTGACTTCATCCGAATAGGCATGCGTCAGGTTTGGATTGCTATTTGTAAAGACAACTTCAACATCGCCGCCTGTCTCTTCCTCTATGTAAGGATTGATATTTTCCGCAGGTCCGCTATCCGGAGTGTCGGTCGTTTCTGTCTCTTTATCATCAGATTCTGCTTTCTCTTCAGCTCCTGATATTTCGTTTGCATCATCTTGTTTTTGCTCCGCCACTTCAGTTTCTGCAAGTTTCGCAGCAGCTGCTTTCTCACTGGAATCCTGCGTTTTACCACAAGCACCCAATAGAAGGATGGCTGCCAATCCGCTGCCAATCAATACTTTTTTCAGGTCCATTATCAACTCTCCTCTTTATAATATTTTCACATGATAACTATACCAGTTATACCAATTAGCTAGCGGACTATCTTTGCAAACGGTTCTTAAGTGATTTATTTGCTTGCCAGTCTGTGAAGTAAGACCTGTTGAAGTGAAAAAAGTGTGGAGTTAAATGAAAATTTTTGTGAGTATTGAATCGGGCAGGGAGGGTAATAGACATAGTGTAGGAATAGCGTTGAAGGGATTACGAAAGTTTAATCATTCATTTATGCTGATTGAAGTCATCAATTGATATAGAATTTCAAGCACACTCATTTGCAAAGAATTGCATGAATGCTGTAGTGAATAATGTTCCAAGCATTTCCTCTGTAAAGATCAATTTAAAAAGAGTCGCAGGCGGCAAACTTGCATCTTTATCAATTGAGTAGTAAAGTGATTATAGAAATTAAAGGAAGTGAAGGACCCGTGAAACAAAATACACTTGGATCATTAATTTGGCTGAGGCTTTCAAGATTCACCCATCAAAGTAACTTATTATCCAATGACTTTTTAAAACCATTTGATTTAACGGCCGCGCAATTTGATGTGTTAATGCAAATATCAACGTATCAGCCGTTAACACAAAGTGAACTCGCTGAGAAAGCGACAGTGACGCAGGGGGGGATTTCCCGCATGCTCGCCCGCTTGGAGAAAGAGGGACTGATTGAACGCAAGCAGGATTGGAAAACGAAAACGATATCGCTGACAGAAAAAGGACGTCTAAAATTGGATCATGCATTTGATGCACAGCTGAGATTCCAATCGTCGTTCTTTGATGATTGTTTATCAGAAGATGAACAAAAAACCCTGTATTCGCTCATGTCACGTGTACAAAAAAACAGTGAAAGAAAAAGATTGTCGAATAGATAATTTTTTTACCCTATCACTTGACTAATCAAATTAAAGCGAGGAGAAATAAGTATGGAAAAATATCGTATCGATTTATCAAAAGGTATGGAGTTTGGACTCTATTCATTAGGCGATCATATGCCCAATCCGCTGACAGGTGAACGTATTTCCGCGCAAGCCAGGATTAATGAATTGATTGAAGTGAGCCAACTGGCGGAGCAAGCGGGCATTGATGTCTTTGGCGTTGGGGAAAGTCACCAAACCTATTTCACTACCCAAGCCCATACCGTCGTCTTGGGTGCCATCGCACAAGCGACAAGTAAAATAAAAATCACGAGTTCGGCAACGGTACTGAGCGTATCAGATCCTGTTCGTGTGTATGAGGACTTCGCTACGGTCGACTTAATTTCAGATGGACGTGCAGAAATTGTTGCGGGACGCGGTTCCCGTGTAGGTGCCTATCAATTGCTTGGCGTTGACCTGCAAGATTACGAAGAGATTTTCGAGGAGAAACTGGAACTTCTTAAACAAATCAATGAAGAAGAATATGTGACGTGGCAAGGCGAATTCCGTGCGCCGCTGCAAAACGCCCAAATTTTGCCGCAACCTAAAAATGGCTCTCTGCCTATTTGGCGTGCTGTCGGTGGCCCTCCTGCAAGTGCGATTAAAGCAGGATACATGGGAATTCCCATGATGCTGACCACATTAGGCGGGCCGGCCGTCAATTTTAAGCCTTCCGTCGATGCCTACCGGGAAGCAGCAGAGCGGAGCGGTTTTAATCCGAATGAATTACCGATTGCCACAACCAGCCTGTTCTATGTTGCAGATACGACAAAGGAAGCGCTGCAAGGGATGTATCCGCATATTAACGGAGGATTCCAGGCCATCCGGGGCAGCGGTTACCCAAAACAGCAATTCGCTCAGGCGCCTGATACACGGGATGCCCTGATGGTCGGCAGCAAAGATCAGATTATTGAAAAGCTGCTCTACCAGCATGAACTGTACGGCATGCAGCGCTTTATGGCACAAATTGATTTTGGCGGCGTACCTTTTGAAAAAATCATGAAAAACATCGAAATCATCGGAAATGACATCATTCCAGCTATTAAAAAACATACTGCTGTGAAGTCAGAAGAATAAAGACGATTTTTCAGGTCGGTATGTAAAAAGAAGGCAGTCAACGGAAGGAGAGAATCATATGAAGATTGTCGCACTGGCAGGGTCTATCGTCGGTTCAAAGACGAAAACCGCGATGCTGAAAACAGTGGAAATTTTATCAGAAAAGTATCCTGAGCATGAGGTCACACTTCTGGACTTGGCAGAATACACCGTGCAGTTTAGTGACGGGAGAAATTACTTTGAATATGAAGGAGATACAAAATACGTTACAGAGACGATTATGGCGGCGGATGCGATTATTATCGGAACACCGACATTCCAAGCATCTATTCCTGCAACACTTAAAAACATTTTCGATTTATTGCCGGTCAATGCTTTTCGGGACAAAGTCGTCAGCAGTGTCGTCACAGCAGGCACCCCGAAGCATTATCTGATGGTGGAGCAGCAATTAAAACCTATTTTATCTTATATGAAGGCACATATCGTTCCAACGTATGTATTCATTGAAGAAAAAGACTTCCTGCGCAAAGAAATTGTCAACGATGATGTTCTTTTCCGATTGGAACGACTAGTGGAAGATACGGTAGTAACCGTTGAGGCAATGAAGGTTATTCGTATGAAGAAAGATGAGGAATACGACTTTTAAGAGGTATAGCGGTGTATTGCAAGGAAATCAGTAAGGCAAATAAAAATAATGCAGATGCACATGATTGGTCTTCCCAGCTGATTATGTGCATTTTTTATTCAGCGGAAACTCCATTATTGACGTGATAAAAATCTTACACTACAATGAGTAATGTGAGGTGATGGCGAATGAAAATTAGAAAGTTTAAGATAAACGAGAATGGATTGAATCGCTTTTTTGGTCCTCTGGAAGCAAAGATTATAGATGTTCTATGGGAAGGTGAGGAGAAGACCATTAAAGACGTTCAACAAGCTCTTGAACGAGAAAAGATCACCAATTTTAACACGGTGATGACGGTGATGAATCGGCTGGTCGACAAAGGAATTCTGCAAAAAAGAGCTGAGGGCAGGTCTTCCGTATATAAGCCGGTACAGACAAGAGCCGAGTTTTTGAATACCCAATCAAAAGATATGACCCACGAGCTCATCGACGAATTTGGCGATGTGGTCATCAGTCATATGCTAAATGCTCTTGAAGAAGCGGACGATGAACTGGTTGCGAAACTTGAAAAAAAAGTAGAAGAATTGAAAAAGGGTAGGTAATTTATGTCCAGACGTCAATCATCTTTTATATTTATCGGCTCGCTGATCATATCGGGTGTTATTTTACTGCAAATGGCCATATACGCTATTTCCATGTTTGCAGGTTGGAATGCCCGATTCAATTTGGTTGAGATCTGTCATGGCTGGTTAAAAGCTTTTGGGCTGTCCTCTCTTGAATACTTGCTTGATGGACTTGTTTTGTATACGCTGCTATGTTTACTTTGGAAAATTGGCTCGCAGGCAGTCCAAACTGCTAAAATGAAAAAACGATTTCATTTATACAAGGCGGAGAAGCTTTCATTGGAAGTGAACCGGACTTATGGGAAGAACATAATGGTTCTCTCGCATCCCTCTCCCATGGCGATTACGATGGGATTGATCTGTCCTAAAGTGATTGTGACAACAGGATTGCTAAATCTTTTGACGGATGATGAACTGAAAGCGGTGATCTCGCATGAAGAGTATCATAAAGAAAGTCGGGATCCGTTTAAAATATTTTTACTGTCACTGAGCTCATCGATTTTATGGTATATCCCGATTCAAAAGTGGTTTCATAAAAAATACAGGATAATTCAAGAGGTTTTGGCTGACGAGTATGCCATTAAACAACAAGAAACAACTGTGAACTTGGGAAGTGCCCTATTAAAAATGTTGAAAGTAGGCAAACAGAAAAAGATGCCTTTTACATACGTTTCCTTTGCAGATACATCTGTAAACTATCGAATTGAGTACCTTTTGAATCCGACAAGGAATATTCCGTTAGGCGTTCCATTAAGGGTGTTATGTACGTCATTGATTATTTTCAGTCTAATTTGCGGACTCTTTATTTACGCGCTTGCGTAAATTTTTTACCATAATACACTACCCTGTGTAGTGATAGTTAAGGAGTGTTGATTTTGTCTAAAAAAATAGTTTTGTTCATTGGCATCATTGCCGTAGCGGTTATTGGAATTATTGTCTTGAATGATGTGCAACAGGAGTCGGCTGTCATTGATTATGAGGGTCAGCCTTTTATGGGGGATGAATCGGCCCCTGTCAGTATTGTGGAATTTGGAGATTATAAATGCCCGCACTGCCAAGATTTCAATGACAATATGGTTCCCATCATTCATGAGGAACTGGTAAAGACCGGCAAAGCGAAATTCTATTTTATGAACTATCCGGTCATCGGTCCCGATTCAACGAGCTCGGCTCAATTTGCTGAAACGGTCTATCAAGAACTTGGCAATGATATATTTTGGGAATTCCATCAACTATTATTTGATAATCAAACAACAAAAACGGGACAAACCAATCTTTTCACGGATGAATTAATGAAAGATATTTTGGCAGAGGTTGCCAGTCCTGAGGAAACGGAACAAGCCATGCTTGCTTACAGTGAAGGAAAATGGGAAGCAGCTTTTAAGAAAGACGTGTCCACTGCCAATAGACTCGGCGTGACATCCACTCCCACAATCTATATTGATGGTAAACAGTTTGAGGGGGCAAGCATGAGTGATTTCATTAAAGCGGTAGAAAAGGCAGGCTCAAGTGGTGAATAAGCTCCTTCTACTTGCATGGATTACGTCCATAACCGCAATGGGGGGAAGTTTATTCTTCAGTGAACAGATGGGTTTCATACCTTGTACCCTTTGTTGGTTTCAACGTGTACTCATGTATCCACTGACAATTATTTTAGGAATCGCCTGTTATCGGAGTGATCGGGACGTTTATCAATATGTTCTGCCGCTATCGATAATCGGCATGATGGTTTCTGCTTACCATTATGCCTTGCAAAAAGTTCCTTCACTGCATGAGTTCAGCACTTGTACAAGTGGGGTGCCGTGTTCAGGCCAATATATCAACTGGCTCCACTTTATCACGATTCCTTTCCTGTCTCTAATGGCTTTTACGATAATTACGACGGCAATGCTAGTGATGTGGAAGCGTAAAAAATAATTTTCACTATTTCTAACAATAGCAAACTGTGTGAAGCTCAATTATGTTGGCTTCACGCAGTTCATTCCAAATGGTTATAGTGTATTTCATTTTTACTACCTATTGTGTACCAAAAAATATTATTCGACTTTACCGGCTGTAAACTTTTTAATCGTTAACCAAGGGCGATTTTCTTCCCAATGAATGGCCACGGGCATCTTATATGCTTCGGATAATAATTCATCCGTCAGGACTTCTTTTTTGGGGCCCGAAGCAACTATTTTTCCATCACGAATTAATAATACATGTGAAATAATATCAGTAATCTCCTCGATATGATGGGTTACATAAAGTAAATGGCAGTTTTTTTCATTGATTTTGTTCATCAAGTCTAGCACTTCTTCTCGTGAGTACACATCTAAACCTGTACATGGTTCATCAAATATAAGTATTTCAGGATCACTCATCAGCGCCCGGGCAATTAACACTCTTCTTTTTTCTCCTTGAGATAATGTATTAAACATTCTTCCTTTTAAATAGGATAATCGAAGCGTAGAGAGTAAAACATCTGCCTTTTCCCAGTCGGTATCGGCAACCTTTTCATACAATCCAAAAGAAGCGAATTTACCACTTACGATGACTTCCTTCACCGTTTCACGTTCTAAAATAGTTGCAAATTTATCAAACGAACTACTGACATATCCTATTCTTTTCCTTAACTCAGGTAAGTTTGTCCTCCCGAATTCCAAACCTAAAACCGAGACGTTTCCTGTAGTGGGATAATTATATCCTGTGACGATATTCAATAATGATGTCTTTCCCGAACCATTTAATCCCAAAATACACCAATGTTCGTTCTTCTTCACTTCCCAATTAATTTCGCTTAAAATGTCCTGATCCTTTCTTCTCCATGATACATCTTCAAAAGTGATAACTTTATCCATACTATATTCACTCCATTTCCTAAACATTAGCTTAAACAGCATATCATCTGACGTTTGTATATAAAAAATTATAATTCAGCAATGGTTCCTTCAATAATAAGTTTAGTGTAGGTAGCAGCCAGGTCTGAATCCTTGTCTTTTATCGCTTCATATAGCTTCTCATGATATTCTGATTGCGGATTATGGGAACGATACTCTTTATTTAACATGTGCATAGCATGGGTCATTTCCTGTGAAAATGAACGAAATAAATCAATTATGACTCCATTTTTACAAGCTATGGCTATAGACATATGAAATTCTATATCTGATTTTGTATATAGCTCTCGATCATCATGTTGCAGTGCAGAATGACGGATGTCCAAATGCTCGCGCATATTCTGTAAATCAGCTTCATCGCGACGAATAGCAGCCAATCGCACCATCTCCAACTCCACCATTTTTCTTGCTTCGTATACCTCCATCAATTCCGCGCGGTGGAGCCGATGGGTAAGAGGTTCTTGTATAGTTGGGTTTGTTTTCAAAAACGTTCCGAAACCTTGCCTTTTTTCCAGCAATCCGGCGTGGACCAGAACTCTTATCGCTTCCCGGATCGTGGAACGGCCAACTCCAAAGAGTTCCATTAATTTAGGCTCTGGGGGAAGCTTTTCTCCTAGCTGAATCTCGCCTTTGGATATTTTATATTGTAATTGATTGACAACATCATCCACTAATCTATGGGATCGTAAAGGCTGAAACGACCATTCCTTATTCATCTGCTCATCTCCTGTTTTATTTAATTGTCAGACTAACACGTCTATTCAAAAAAAACAAGGATGTATTTGACTGATGAGGCAAATAGCTATGTAACAAACAATCGTGAAAGTCTATATCGCAACAGACCATATTCACAAGTGTACATATTATTTCAAAACCAAGAAGTTGCTTGGTATCTTTCCGTGTTCCTTTTCAAAAAATAATGTAATATCAATAGTTAATTTAAAAAGTTTACATGGGACCTAAATTCCTTTTTATCCGATTAAGGGATATTTTAAAATATAGCGATGTTTCTCTTGCAATCATCCATGATATACGTTATTATTCAATTAACAGTTTGATAATCGTTAATTAAAATGAAAAGAAAAGAGATGAAATGAATGTCCAAATTTACTTCAGAAGAAGAAGTACTGAAAAATTATGATTCAAGTCAGTATAAAACGCCGGATGGGTATACAAGTGATATTGCGATATTCACGTTAGTTCCAAACGACTTGGCTGGAGAGGAGAAAATAGTCTCTGTGCACTCGCTGGCACTCATGTTAATAAAGCGGGCAAGTGTTGATGCGGACGGTGAAATTAATATCGAAGGCGGCAAATGGGCTTTGCCGGGAGGATTTATTCATCCTGAGGAAACCGCATACGAAGCGGCCAAGAGAGAACTGGAAGAGGAAACAGGTGTAAGCGGCATTCATATCGAACATTATGGTGTGTATGACAAATTAGGCAGGGATAAACGCGGGTGGATTATATCAAATGCCCATTACGCAATTGTACCGAATGAAAAAGTCGACAGCAGGAAAGCTGCTGATGATGCCGATGATGTTCAATTATTTACGATAGATGAAGTATTTACATTAGATCTGGCATTTGACCATCAATACGTCATCCAAGATGCTCTCGAAGCCGTACGGAAAGATGTATTTCAAACGACAGTAGTTAAAAACTTTCTGCCAAATGAATTCAAGTTGGAGGAATTGCGCCAAGTGCTGCTCGCGATTATTGATGATCCTGTTGTGAGAAGTAAACCAGGTTTTTTCAGAAAAGCACCCAGTCTGCCTTTTATCGCGGAGGCGCTGGACAGCAATCAAGTTCCTAAGACAGCCGAACCGACAAGTACTACGAAGCGGCCGACAAAATTATACCGATTTGTTGAGGCAGATATTACCCCTTCCATTTGGCGCTGAGGGGAATGTCTGCAAATTGGCCACTGTGTCTGAAATGCCGAATAAAAAAGGATAACTTTTATTTTCACGAAAAACAATTAACGAATATATAATTGTTAATAAAGTAAAAGGAGTGTGTAGAAAATGATGAAAACGAAATTTGAGGAAATAGTGGATGTCTCTAAAATAGGAACTGTGAGTGCGAAAAGGATAAATGAATTGGCAGAATTAGCAGCTGCGGAGAAATTGGCGCCTTTTAATGAGGACGTTGAAAAAGTGCTGTTCATAGGGATTGATTTTCAAAATGACTTTATGGAAAACGGAGAGCTGGGTGTTCCGAATTCTCATCAGGATATAGAACGTGTAACTAAATTCCTTTATCAAAATTTAGATAAGATTACAACAATTGCTTTATCTTTAGATACACATGGATTGCAGCAAATATTCCATACGAGTTGGTGGAGTGATGCAGAGGGAAATCATCCTATTCCTTTTACGGTCATCACAAGAGAAGACGTAGAAAGCGGAAGATGGAAGGCTTTAGAAAAGCAGAAAGAAAGTTTGGATTATATTATTCATTTGGAACACCGCGGAAAAAAACAATTATTAATATGGCCTTACCACTGTATTGAAGGGACATACGGCGCTGCCTTGGAAGGCCAGTTTTCGAATATAGTTCACTTTCATTCTATGACAAGAAAGTCGGTTATTCAAAAGATCGTAAAAGGGCAAGATCCATTGAGCGAAATGTACGGGATCATTAAACCAGAGTATGCGGGGGAAGAGCAGACGAATTATGCGTTTCTAGACTCACTGCACGCTTACGACAAAATCATCATTGCCGGGGAAGCAAAATCTCACTGTGTCTTAGAATCAGTCTTGCAGATTGTTGAGTATAACGAGAGGCGACCTGAATTGCTGTCAAAGATTTATTTGCTGGAGGACTGCATGAGCTCCATTCCAGGATTTGAAGAATCAACAGAACGCGCATGTAAAGAACTTCAGAAAAATTATGGCATCCATCTAGTGAAATCAACCGAAATCATGCTGTAAAAGAAGTATTACATTACCAGATAAAAAGGAGGAAAAGTAAATGGCTAAGAACTATCAAGATGACGGACTTGCGCTGCACACAGATTTGTATCAAATCAATATGGCGGAAACGTACTGGGAAGATCACATGCATGATAGACGGGCGGTGTTTGAGCTTTATTTCCGCGAGTTGCCTTTTGGTGCTGGTTACGGAATTTTTGCGGGTTTGGAACGAATCATTGAATTTATTAAAGCGTATCGTTTTACAGAAAGTGATATTGCTTATTTGCGTGAAGAACTGGGTTATGAAGAAGATTTCCTGGCCTATTTGCAAACGCTGCGTTTTACGGGAACGATCCGGTCAATGATAGAAGGGGAACTGGTTTTTGCAAATGAACCGATACTGCAGGTGGAAGCCAGTCTGGCAGAAGCCCAGCTAATAGAGACAGCTCTCTTGAATATTGTAAACTACCAAACACTCATTGCCACAAAAGCAGCGCGGATAAAACAAGCAGCAGGAGAACAGGCGGTTATGGAATTTGGAACGAGACGTGCCCATGAATTTGATGCGGCGATATGGGGAACTAGAGCAGCTTATATTGCCGGTTTTTCCGCAACGAGTAATGTGAGAGCGGGTAAGCGGTTTGGCATTCCGGTCGCTGGAACGCATGCTCATTCTATGGTTCAAGCGTATAAAGATGAATATAAAGCATTTCACAAATACGCCCGGCGTCATAAAGACTGTACGTTTTTAGTAGATACTTACGATACGTTACAGTCAGGTGTGCCGGCAGCGATTCGAGTAGCGAAAGAACTCGGAGACCGTATTCATTTTCATGCGATCCGTTTAGATAGCGGCGACTTAGCATACTTGTCTAAAGAAGCTCGAAAAATGTTAGACCAAGCCGGATTTAGGGAAACCAAGATTATCGCTTCAAACGATTTAGACGAAAAAACGATTACGAATCTAAAGGCGCAGGGCGCAAAGATTGATGCATGGGGTATCGGGACGAAAGTGATCACTGCATTTGACCAGCCTGCCCTCGGTGCTGTTTATAAATTAACGGCAATTGAGGATGAAAGCGGTAAAATGGTTGATACGATTAAAATATCTGGCAATCCGGAGAAAGTAACGACTCCAGGGCTGAAGAACTTGTATCGTATTGTAAATATGGTGAACAACCGTGCAGAAGGTGATTATATTGCGATGAAAGATGAAGATCCGGAAGCAGAAGAAAAATTAAAGATGTTTCATCCAACGCATACATTTATCTCGAAGTTTGTGACGAATTTTGAAGCTGTCAATTTGCATCAAGACATTTTCACGGAAGGGAATCTTGTGTATGCCACTCCTTCCCTGCAGGATATCCAAGCATACGCTCAAAATAATTTAACGCTTCTGTGGGATGAATATAAGCGTATCATGAATCCCGAACAGTATCCCGTAGATTTAAGTCAGAAATGCTGGGACAATAAGATGAGAAATATTTATGAGGAAAAAGAAAAAATTCAGAAGCTGAATAGCTGATGCAGGAATTTTTAAGGAGGCGGTTTTTATGATGGAGATGGCAGAAAAAATTAAAGCACATTTGCAAGAGCTGAATCCCGGGAAAGATATCGGGAAAGCATTTGGAGCAGGCATGAAAATAGGGATTTACGGTTCTTCTTTCGACCCAGTAACCAATGTTCATCTATGGACTGCCTCTACGGTGGCTCATCGAAAAAAGTTAGATTATGTTATTTTTCTGCCTTCTTCAAACAAGCGGTCAGATAAGCAAGTGCAGACGCAAAATGAGCATCGCGTAGAAATGCTTAAGCTGGCAATTGGCAATAATCATAAATTCATACTGGACGACTACGAGCTGAATGTTTTGCCAGGCAATCACTACACGTATTACACAATGGAATATTTCAAAAAAACTTTTCCCGACGTAGACTTTTATTTCATTATGGGAGCGGATTTGCTGGTGGATATAGGCAAGGGAGAATGGCGGTTTGCCGAAGAATTAATTAGCCGAAATAAATTTATCGTCATGGCCAGAAACGGAATTGATATTTTAAGTACGATTTCAAATGCACCGATTTTGCGTAATCATGATGACGGCAGATTTCAACTGCTGGATAAAGGATTGGCGATGGAAATCAGTTCAACCTACATTCGTGAAGAATTTTCCATGGGAGGGGAACCGCAGTATTTATTGCCAGATTCCTGTTATGAATACATTAAGCGCAACGGGCTTTATCAAGAAGTCATTCGCTGAAGAGGTACAACTAATCACTGATACGAATGAAACGCGGCATCCAGTCAGGTGCCGCGTTTTGTATATTACATTAGATAATCATAGTTCCCTCGCCTTGACTATTTTAACCTATCTTTGGGGAAGGGAACAGCAATCAATGATCCAAAATAGGCCCTTGACCTTAGAGTACACTCTAATGATAAAGTTTTCTTAGGGGGTGGATATATATGCTGATCAAAGAATTTGCTGCCAAATACAAATTAACGAATGACACAGTCAGGTATTACGAGAAGGAGGGGCTGTTGAATCCTATTCGGCAAGAGAATGGTTACCGATTATATGGCAGCATGTGCGAAAGAGCCATGGAATTTATTATCGTCCTCAAGCAGCTTGGATTTTCATTGCAGGAGATTAAATTGCTGCTGTCATTGGAAAATAGCCCGATTTCTAATGACTGCAATGAAATGTCTACTGCTATGTTTACAAATAAAATTTCTGACTTGGAAAAAAGAGTGGAGTTTTTCTCCGCTGCGATTCAGGCACTGCAAATAGCCCGTAATTTAATGGAACAAGGAAAGTACGCTGAAAATAAGCATAAGATCGAGTCTTTGGTGGAGGGAATGTATCAGAAAATCGACGAAGGGAATGAGCGGGATGTCACTTCGTAAATGGATTCACTTTGAATATGCTGTCGGATTTTTAGTCTGTCTGTCATTTTACATCTACCTGGATTATTCGATCCTTCTATTTGTCTTTTTATTGTTAGTGCCAGACATATTCATGATTGGCTACCTTTTCAGTAAAAAAACGGGCTCTACTATATACAATCTGGGACATAGCATCACATTGCCCATACTCCTGATCCTGCTGGCTGTCCTCAATGAATTTCCCAATGTATTGATGGCCGGCGTCATTTGGCTCGCCCATATTTGCTTAGACCGTTCATTAGGATTCGGATTGAAATACGAACGGAGTTTCAAGGATACTCATTTGCAGAGGATTGAATAGAGAGCAGGGGGAGCATGAAAAGAGGAAGGTGGTTCTCCATGCTTTTTTTGTTTACCGGCTGCCTGTCCTTTATTACGCAATACATGGAGAAACTTGTTTAATCGATATAAGATTACTTCAGTCGCTGATGCAATCAGTGTTTCATTTAAAGAGGACAGCCTTTTTTTGTAGTGTGTAATTCTTTATATGCTTAACTTTTAGAGAGGTATCAGCCCTACTTCTCTCATGATAGCTTGATGATTATTTGGAAGTATATTGACATCAATACCCGATGAATTAAGTACTTGTCTAAGTTCACGAAATAGTTTTATGTTAGGAGATATATAAGACGGATAAGATATATAGGATGTGAAAATCGAGTCAAAAGGTTTTCTTTTATCTAAGTAAAGTAAAACCCATACTAAATAATTATACAAAAGCGGGAACTCTTTTTTGATGGCTTCTCGATGAGTAAGAAACGCTTGAACGTAGTCTTCAAAAATGTATTCTTTGTCTTCGTTCCACCCTTCTCCATCCGGCGAAAAGATAGTAGCTGATTGCAAGGACCAACTTCCTAATCCTCCCGCAAAAATCAGAAGAGACCATTTTCTTACTTCGGCATCTGGGTCGTCAAAACATCGATAATAGTTATCGAAATACTCGTCTTTCCAATTAAAACCTAGATCAAAATCAGATTCGATCCCTTGTAAAATAGACTTGGCTTTATTAACTATTTTGGGGGGCATATGCGATACCTCTTTTCTTTATAGTAAGGCGGTTTCCAATCATCCTAATCTGTGTCTTTATAGTGATAATACTTATATTTTCTTTTAATTGATCAGGGAGTGTTCACTATCATTTACTATAACATTAGTTTTTCTAGTATATGTGAAAAGAGTTAAACACAGCCGCGGCATCCGATAAAATAATCGAATGTCCGGGCTGTGTTAAATAGGACTGACGTGTGGTTTGATTTTAGGTTATCAAAAAATGTTGGTTTTATCTCGCGTAAATGGCTCTTTTGTTCAACTCCATATATTTTAGGCACCATTCAGTTACAAGACGTGTAGTCTTTATAGCCAGCGGGACTAGCGCAATTCCAACGATCAATAGAACAACACTCAGAATGGTTTGCATCAGATTAAAGTCCTGCAGTTTCAACAGGTTGACAACTGCCAAGAGAATAGGTGATAGAACAAACGAAATAATAACCGTCCAAAATGAAAATAACAATCCAGCAACGGCAATTGCAATTCCTGAAACGATGATCAGATTAAAAAACAATACGCCCAGTAATCCAAAAAAGTTTACTTTCCCCAATGTGATCACCTCCTCCCAAGTAGTTCTGCTTCTTTCCATTATAGCCGAAGAAGTTTTCTCCGAATCGGCCCTCAGACTGATTTCCTGTTCATTAGAATTTTTCAGATGGGATTTAGCAGTTTGAAGAGCCGTAGCAAGATGTTCTCCAGTGAATGCATGGCCTTCTGCTGAATTCTCAGAAGATCAGTTTTTTAAATAAATTGATTTTACACAATACTAGTTGTTATAATTGACACCAGGTACTAATACTAACCATTAAGTCAAATTGGAGTGGAATGAGAATGTCCGGAGCCAGAATAACAGCGATAGGGACTTATGTGCCTGAAAAAGTATTGATGAATTCTGAACTGAATGAAATGGTAGAAGCCGATAATGAGTGGATTGTTCAAAGAACAGGTATTCAAGAACGTAGAATTAGTCGTCCTGATGAATTTACCAGTGATTTATGCATATCTGCTGTGAAGGATTTAATGCATAGATATAATAAAAGTGTGGAAGATGTAGATATGATTATTGTGGCGACGTGCACGCCTGATGTTCCATTCCCATCCGTTTCCAGTATGATTCAAGAACGATTAAATATTACTCAAACAGGTGCTATAGATTTAAATGCTGCATGTGCAGGGTTTGTTTATGCCTTACATACCGCAAACAGTTTTATTTCTTCGGGCCTGCATAAAAAGGTCCTGGTTCTCGGCGCAGACACCATTTCTAAAGTCACCGATTACACGGATCGAAATACATGCGTTTTATTTGGCGATGGAGCAGGTGCAGTGTTAGTGGAAAAAGATGAACAATCAAATAGTTTCCTTGGATTTCATCAGGGTAGTGACGGCAGCAAGGCACAGCATATCTATCGTTCGGGATTGTCGAATAAAGTGAACGGAATCGAGCTGATCGATACGCAATGTCTTGTGCAGAATGGCAGAGAGGTTTTCCGATGGGTTGTTCGGAACATTCCAGAAAGTATACGACAAATTTTAGAAAAAACGCAGACGGATCTGCATCAAGTGGATTGGTTTATTCCTCATAGTGCCAATTTGCGAATGATAGAACCCATTTGCGAAAAATTAGGATATCCCATTGAAAAGACTCTTTATAGTTTAGTCCGCTTTGGTAATACTTCTGCTGCCTCTATCCCATTAGCTCTGGATTTGGGAGTACGGGAAGGGCACGTGAAAAATGGAGATCGAGTTCTTATGTATGGCTACGGATCAGGATTGGTTCATGCTGGACAACTGTTAGAAATGAATCTTGACGAGCAAATTAATCCACCGACCCCTTTGTGAGATGTTGATTCTTACATCGAAAAATTATGGTTCTGAAGGTTTTACTATTGATAGATTCTTCTGCTATTAAAGAGGTTAGTAGACATCGTTATCCATTCCTTTTAGTAGATCGAATTTTGGAGCTAGAAGAAGGTGAAAGAGCTGTAGGTATAAAAAACGTTACAGCAAATGAACACTTTTTTACTGGACACTTTCCGGGCTACCCAGTTATGCCGGGTGTGTTGATTGTGGAAGCATTAGCTCAGGTAAGTGCAATTGTGATGCTTACGAAAGAGGGAAATCAAGGGAGATTAGGTCTGTTAGCAGGAATAGATAAATGTCGATTTAAAAAACAAATTCAGCCAGGCGATCAACTTCATTTGGAGGTCGAAATTACTCGAGTAAAAGGGTCGATTGGAAAAGGAACAGGGGTAGCCTCCGTAGATGGAGAATTAGCATGTGAGCTGGAATTAATTTTCGCATTTGGCGATTAACATATAGATCAATCCCTAGCTTGTTTAAAGCTAATGAAGCAGGCATATCGAATAATGATCGTATCGGTTATGTTGCGGAGGAAGACGAATTGTATAAAATAGTGGCATATTTTTTGAAAGGTATCTTGCGTATATTTGGGAAAATTCATGTATATGGTCAACAGAATGTTCCTAAAGATGGAGCTTATGTTATCACTTGTACACATACAGGTTGGGTGGATGTGCTATATTTAGGTATCACTTTATTGCCAAACAAAGTTCATTTCATGGCAAAGAAACAATTATTTGCGAATAAATTAGTAGGCTGGTTTTTACGCAAACTGAATGCATTTCCTGTGGACCGGTCAAATCCAGGCCCAAGTGTTTTAAAGATTCCTTCTCGATTGCTGGCACAAGGTGAAATTGTAGGGATCTTTCCAAGTGGAACCAGAATAGAGGAACAAACGGCCCTTAAACAAGGAGCCATCACTATTGCGATGCGTTCAAAGGTGCCCATTATACCTGCAGTATATGTTGGTCCGAATAGCTTGAAAGAATTGTTCGGTAAGCGGGATGCCTATCTTATTTTTGGCGAGCCTATACAATTTTCTGATGTAAAAGGACAGCGAGCTGAATTTACTAATCTGCTGGAAGAAAGAATGGATGCTCTTTCGCAGGAAATTCCAGTCGAAAATTAAATCATCCTCTTCACACTTCGGCTGAGTGAAGAGGATGATTTTTTGCATTTTATGTTCAGTGTGCGTCTGATCTCGTTTCGTAATTATACAGAACTAAATGGATGGCTGCTCCTCGGGCTCTGCAGGATCAGAAATATTGAGCAGGACCACGCCGCCAATGATCAATAATAGCCCAGCCACCTTCGCTGCGCTAAATAACTCGCCCCATATCAATATACCGATTATTGCAGTCATGGCAGTACCTGCCGCGGCCCATATCGCATAAGCAAAACTTAAAGGAAGCGTTTTGAGCGCAATGGCAATTAAATAAAACGATAATGCGTACCCGACAATCGATCCGATGGAAGGGAGAATCACCGTAAACCCTTCGGATACTTTTAGCATCGTGGTGGCAAAAACTTCAAACAAAATAGACAGAGTTAATATGAAATAGGCTTTCATTGAACGTACTCCTCAATTCGAAATGTGTGTAATTATATGGCTGACGTAAAGTTGATTAAAAAGACACCGCCTATAATTAGAACTAATCCTGCCAACTTCGGCTTATTTAGTTTCTCTTTATAGATGAACATACCGACCAATGCGGTAAGCGCAGTCCCGACTCCGGCCCAGATGGCGTATGCGACACCGATCGGCATTGTTTTCAGCAGCACGGAAAGAGTATAAAAAGCAATGATGTAACCAATTATTACGCCAAGCGTAGGGATGATTTTTTTAAAGCCGTCTGTAGCTTTCAGCATGGAAGATGCAAATACTTCGCTTATGATGGCTGTGCCCAGGAGTAGTAGACTCATATTATTTCTCCGTTTCTGTCATTTGGAATAGTCGTTGAAACACTTTGTCTTGTATTTCTTTGCCTACAGGGGCAACATTCAGCAGTTCCGTATAATAGAGTCCATCCAGCGCCAACCGGATAATGGTGGATGTGATCGGATCGATTTCGTCATCTTCTAATTTAACGAGGACGGAACGATATACTTCAGAAATATTTTTGCCGGCTTCTCTATTCAACAAGGACAGTGCCAGCTTTCCTATGTTTTGTTCGGCTAAATTTACTAAGTCCAACCGTGAGGATTCAATAAACGCCCGAGTCCATTTTCCTTCTTCATTTGGATCTGCCTTCACCAATTGATAAAAGTTTTCCTGGAGCTCGTTAAAAATAACCTCCGCGATTTCTTGTAATAACGCGTCTTTATTAGGAAAGTGATACAATAGGCCGCCTTTGCTGACGCCGGCTTCTTTTGCCACAGCTTCCAATGTTAGTTTTTCGAAACCATGCTCAAGCAGGAACTGAATGGCGCTATTTACGATTAGCTTTTTTGTTTTTTCTGCTTTGGATTCCATAGTCTCATTTCCCCCATATATTTAGTATTTTTAATAATACCGTCTGGACGGACTTTTTTCAAGTGGGACTTTTTATAAAGTAGAAGAAAGGGGAAAGATTTGGCTACTGATCAGTCTACCTTTCAACAAACAGATATTTCTTTGTAGTTTCTCGGTTTTAAAATTTAACGGCTAGTCTACTTTTTGATACTATGGCGCCTTTAAGTACATACTTATCAAAAGAGCTTAGTTGTGTGAGGAACAGGTATCTAATTCCCACAAGCTTATATATCATACCAAATACATGAAATTAAAGAAAAAGAAATTTACAGTTGAATGGATTCGATTCAAAAGTATTCGTTCAATCATGGTAAAGAAAAAGTCAGGCTACCGTTACTCCGAATGCTCAAGGAGTTAGGTAGCCTGACTTTTTACAAAGCTCTTTAAGGAAAGGTCCGCATAAGGAGATACCGGCCATTTTAATTTAAATATACGTAAGACTTAGGAAGATGATTTATTGCGTCTAGTACTACTCAGATGCTGAATTTGCTCTTCCAATATTGTACTTGCTTCACCTATAAATTGTGTAATGAGCGTAAGTTCATCTTCCGTGTAAGAGGAAGCAAGTTCAAGCATCGCCTTGTGAAGTGGACGGTATGAATTACTGACTTCTTCTTTCGATTCATAATCTGGAACAATAATTACCCTGCGACGGTCAGTTGGATCATTTTCTCTATAAACATAACCGAATTTCTCAAGACGATCGACTAACGCGGTAATGCTGCCTGTAGTAAGGCCAGTTTTTTTTGCTAGCTCCCCTGCAGTGATAGGGCCAGCCTCGCGAAGGATATCTAGGGATATAAAATCATTATTGTATAACCCGAGAGAGGCAGCTACGTTTTGCTCATGTAAAATTGTTCGGGTTCCGAGTCCGCGCATAATTGAAGTGAAATGCTCCAGCTGATTTCTTTGTTGGGTTGACAAAACAAAGCCCTCCTTTTATGATGGTATTATCTTGATTATCAAGATACTTTCTATGAAAGATACTTGATGATCTTATTAATCATTCAAGTTCATAGTATCAAAGACCATAATAATTTGTAAAGGATGATTTACGGATGGAAGTTTCAAAAAGTAACGAAAAGCTGGTCTTAATAGGGTTATTGCTCGCGATGTTCATGGCGGCGATTGACAACACCATCGTAGCGACAGCTATGGGAACGATTGTTTCCGATCTTGGTGGATTGGATAAGTTTGCATGGGTGACATCCGCTTATATCGTTGCCACAATGGCAGGGATGCCGCTCTTTGGTAAAATGTCTGATATGTACGGCCGAAAAAAACTATTTATCTTTGGCGTGGCGATGTTCTTGGGTGGTTCCATGCTGTGCGGTCTGGCAGGCTCCATTGAGCAGCTCAGCATATTCCGGGCCATTCAGGGAATTGGCGGAGGTGCGTTAATGCCTATCGCATTTACGATTGTCTATGATATTTTCCCGGCGGATAAGCGTGGGAAAATGCTGGGTCTTCTTGGCGCAGTATTTGGTATAGCCGGGGTTTTCGGCCCCCTTCTTGGTGCGTTCATTACAGACTATCTAGGCTGGGAATGGGTATTTTACATTAACGTTCCTATTGGAATTGTCGTGCTTGCGCTCATTTTGAAAAACTACAAGGAATCTTTATCACGTATGAAGCAGAAGATTGACTGGGCAGGAGCCATCACGTTAGTCATTGCGGTTGTTAGCATGATGTTTGTGCTTGAACTGGGCGGAAAGCAGTATGCTTGGGACTCCACGATGATAATTTCTTTAATTGTAAGTTTTGCTGTCTTCTTTACTGCATTTGTTTTTGTAGAAATAAAAGCAGAAGAACCGATTGTACCTTTTTTCTTGTTTAAACGCCGTTTGTTTGCTTCAGCACAAATATTAGCATTTTTATATGGAGCAACTTACATCATTTTAATTGTCTACTTACCTATTTTCATTCAGGCCGTATATGGGGTATCGGCGCTGGGCGCTGGGCTTGTCCTGTTGCCGCTGATGCTTGGAACGGTTGCGGGGAGTGCTTCAGGCGGGGTTTTCTTAACAAAAACAACTTTTAGAACCTTGATGACGATTTCTATTATTTCGTATTTTTCTGGCATGCTCCTGCTGGGTCTGATTGATCCGGATACAACGCGGACGATGCTTTCAGTCTATATGGTGCTTGTTGGTTTTGGAATGGGCTTCTCATTCACATTGTTACCGACGGCCTCTCTGCATAAGTTAGAATACCAATACCGCGGTACGGCAAACTCGACAAACTCATTCATGCGGACTTTGGGGATGACGATTGGGATTGCGGTTTTTGGATCACTACAAAGTAATCTATTGACTGACAAACTGGCGGAAGGATTCAAAGGTTTGGGAGCAGATGCGCTTGCAGCTTTCCCGGCGACGGATGATATAAGACAAATCTTTGAACCAGCTGTGCGTGCGATAATCCCGACTGAAGTGTTAAATACGATTGTGATTGCGATGTCTCATTCAGTTTCATTTATTTATCTCCTTGCTCTGATTCCAATTGGGCTTGCGGCCTTCTTTGTTTACCTGATGGGCAATGCAAGAGAAACAGGTGAGGATCTAGAGGAAACAGAATAAAAAATTTTTAATTCTTCTTTGTTTATTTAATGGGTAATATAAGTGAACTAGGTAATCACAAAGGTCAATTCTAATTAAAGAGGGTGGATAACAATGGATATATTAGTGCTATACGCTACAAAAACTGGAGCTACATTTCAATGTGCAAGCTTATTATCTAAAGAACTTTCTCATTGTGTTATTTGTGATATTGAAACGGAAAAACCCGACATAGAGAAATTTGATTGCGTTATTCTAGGCGCTGGCGTAAGGGATGGAAAAATATACAAACCAATCCGCGACTTTATTAAAAAGAATAACGATGAATTGCTAAAAAAGAAAATGGGTTACTTTATTTGTAACGAAAAGCCAAAGAAAACGGAAGAAATCATCGCCGAAAATTTTTCGGACGAATTACAGAAATCAGCTGTATGTATTGAATCATTTGGCGGTTATAAGGCTTATGCTGCGCCTAAAGAAGATATGGACCAACTAAAAGGCATTCATGCGGATAGGATAAAGACATTTGCGCAAAAGTTCAAAGAAGCGTAACTGAGAGGAAACTGTAGCATCACACGATTATCACGGCTTAATTTATAGGGGGCATTTTAGTGAAAGAAACTATTGTTATCAAAGGTGCACGGGAAAATAACTTGAAAAATATCTCACTGACAATTCCAAAATACAAATTGGTTGTCTTAACAGGTCCGTCGGGATCCGGTAAATCGACGTTGGCTATGGAGACATTGCAGCGAGAATGCCAGAGACAGTATATGGACTCTATGGGGATGATAACAGATGCGATCGACAAGCCGAAAGTCGATTTCATTGAGGGGCTATCGCCGTCAATCAGTGTGGGACAGCATATTACCAATCGTAACCCACGCTCAACGCTTGGAACGGTGACGGATATATATACATTTGTTCGTTTTATATTTGCCAGGCTGGGAGAACAGACCTGTCCTTCTTGCAGCGGTAGTATCCCGCCTTCTTTTGCACAAGCAGATGGATTACTAGAGGAAGATGAGGCTTTAGATTATCAGGCGATAGACTGCCCGCATTGCGGGGAACAGGTTGAGAAACTGGATATGGTTCACTTTTCTTTCAATAAGCCGGAGGGGGCCTGCGCAACATGCAATGGGCTTGGTAATGTGGCGAGTATAAATGAAGCAATGGTATTCAATCCGGAACTTAGTTTACAGGACGGTGGTGTTGCTTCTTTGAAAGGGGTCCATCGCGATATTCAAACGCGTATTTTAACGGCAACGGCCAAGCATTATGGCTTTGATTTCGATCCGGGGCAGCCTTTGAGGGATTACGGTGAGGTCCAAAGGGATTTATTATATTACGGCGTTGAAAGTGAGGCGTTCCAGCGTCATTATCCAAAGACGAAGCCGGTCAAAGGTACACAGTTTGAAGGGGTTATTCCTAGTTTGTGGCGGCGTTACAAGGAGAATGAAGGCAGTTCTAAAGAAAAAGGCGGTGAATTTTTTCATGAAGAGCTTTGCCCAGATTGTTTGGGTGCCCGCTTGAAGAAAGAGGTTCGTCTGGTTCGGGTGGCTGGTGCAACAATTACCGATATTTCTGAATGGTCGCTTGATGCTGTGTATGAATGGACGAAAGGGCTCCAGGCGGCATTACCGTCTGAAGGTCATCATCTGCTGGAACCAATTCTTCACGATATGCCGACGCGGCTAAAACGGATTATTGATGTGGGTCTTGGTTATCTTTCGATCAATCGCCAGATGGTGACATTATCAGGTGGAGAAGCGCAGCGACTGCGCCTTGCAACATTGCTTGGATCAGGTTTAACCGGCGTTCTCTATATTTTGGATGAACCAACAAAGGGGCTTCATCCGCGAGATACAGGCGGTCTCATTCGAGTGCTTCAAGAGCTGCGCGATTTAGGGAATACAGTGCTTGTGATTGAACACGATGTGGAGATGATGCGTGCTGCCGATCATATTATCGATATCGGCCCGGGTGCCGGGGTGCATGGCGGTACTGTTGTGGGGGAAGGCAACCTGGAAGAACTGATGTCCAGCGAGCTTTCGGTAACTGGCGCTTATTTGAGGGAACAGAGCCTTCCCGCTCCCGCACGAATTCGTAGAAAAGGGATTGGGCAGTATATTGAAATCCAAGAGGCACGAATCCGCAATATCAATATCCCTTTTGTTTCCTTTCCACTTGGCTGTCTCGTGTCCGTAACGGGTGTTTCTGGCTCAGGGAAATCTACTCTCGTATTTGAAATTCTTGCGCAAGGAAGTCCGCAGGGGCATGAATACACAGGTTGCAAGGAAATCAAGGGTTTGGAGCAAATTGACGATATCGTTATATTTGATCAATCACCAATGGGAAGAGCACAGCGTTCTAACGTCGCAACTTATACAGAAGTATTTACGCATCTTCGCAAACTATTTGCAGATTTACCGGAAGCGAAGGAAAGAAAATTGACCGCGAAACATTTCTCATTTAACACAAAAGGTGGACGTTGTGAGACGTGTCAAGGTTTAGGCGTGCTGTCCGTAGATATGGACTTCCTTCCTGATTTAGAAGTGAAATGTCATGAGTGCAAAGGGAAAAGATTTACGGACGAAGTCTTACAGGTGCAGTATAAAGGCTTTTCTATCTCCGATTTGCTGAATTTATCGGTGGAGGAAAGTTTACCGATACTTAAGGAAGAGAAAAAAATTGCCGGCATTATTGAGATGCTCTGTGAGGTGGGGCTCGGTTACCTTCAATGGGGCCAATCACTTAAAACTGTCTCTGGAGGCGAAGGACAACGAATTAGACTAGCCAAAGAGCTAAGTAAGCCTTCGAAAAACCATACGCTTTATCTGTTAGATGAACCAACAGCAGGTCTCCATCCATCCGACATGAAACGGCTACAAATCTTACTAAATAAGCTAGTCGATACGGGCAATACTGTGATTGTTGTCGAACACAGCCTCGAACTAATGGTGGAATCCGACTGGGTGATTGATATTGGACCAGAAGGCGGCACGTCAGGTGGTGAGCTTGTAGCTGAAGGAACACCAGAGCAGGTAGCCGAAGTTCCAGAATCTTATACGGGGAAGTTTTTGAAACAGGTTTTGGTCTAAGTTTTTCAACCGGACAATCAAACGTATATCGTTGGATTAGCGGTTGATTCGTTGTAGGTTGTTTATTACTAATTCCACTTTCACACAGTGAAATCGGCAAATAAGCCCTGATATAACTTGGCAAACCGGAGCATCATTGTCCACGTTGACTGTGGATTAGCTTTTTTAGTTTGTTATTTGTCTGTTTGAATGCACTTTCAAGAAGTTCGATCAACGTTTATCATATTATTGTTTGCGAGAATCGGGATTAATACAAAAAAATACACTATCTTGCAAAACACTTTAAAAAATCTCTTTAAATTGTGGACTTTCTTTGATAAAAGTCTATGATAGAGGGAAGGTTGCTAATAAAATTGGGGGAATGGGGTATTGGCATGAGTGATTATAAATTTGATAAAGAGCTTAATTTCCGGTTAGTAAAAGGAATCGAACATGGCTATAGTGACTATGCTGAAGTAAGAAGACAAAAGCGAAATGAATTACTAGTTAGTGGCGCTTATGCTTGGGTGAAGGGTAATCATATTGAAGATCGAGTTGCAAGAGAACTTAAAGAAATAGGGATGAATTTCAAAAAGGAGAAAGCTGGCTACACATGGGAATACTTGAGTTTCACAGAATCAAAGAAAAAGCACTTAATTATTATTAAAAATGCCAATATTATAAGAGGGAAATCTACACGTCCCGAATTAGATATATCTAATTCGGAAAATTATTTGATAGAAAGGTCCAAAATCAATGCGGAAATTGATTTTGATGAAGTCAGAGGATCGACGCAAGGAATTCTTCAATTTCTAGAATTGGAAATGCAGCCGGTAATGGCAGAGTCTGAAGATATTGAAGAGTTGAAAAAACAGTATAAACGTTTTTATATTCTAACATATACGATTGATCCAGTTAGTAGAATGCTGATGGATATAGACTTGTGGATGCCTGAATTTAAGAAGGATAGTAAAGTAGAAATGGTTAAAATTGACACATTAACAGAATGCCTAAATGAGACGGGTGATCATGTAAATCTAGATGCTATTCGGGAACTTGTACATATCCCCGACGAAGAATACTCAGGTACCACAACTGAATTTGATTTTACTACGATTGAAGATGAAAAAGAAGAAGATGCATAAATTTCAGTAGAAAAGAGGATATATTATGTTTGTTGGGAAAAAGTTAACCGACATTCGATTACTTCACGGATATTCTCGAAATGAACT
Organism: Sporosarcina sp. NCCP-2331; assembly: GCF_023707945.1. Taxonomy (NCBI): domain Bacteria; kingdom Bacillati; phylum Bacillota; class Bacilli; order Caryophanales; family Caryophanaceae; genus Sporosarcina; species Sporosarcina sp. NCCP-2331. The sequence continues at coordinate 24,636 of NZ_BRCD01000022.1, read as the reverse complement.
AGCAAAACTTGCTAATGTTAGCGAACAATCGATATGGCAATATGAGAATAATTATAATGGGCCTAGTCTGGAAGTTGTGAATAAATTTAAAGAAGTATTCAATGTGAAAACGAAGTATTTTTTTGAAGAAAACTCTTATACAACTGATTTTTCTTCAAGTGTATTAGCCTATCGATCCAAGGAGATAAACAGTGTTATTAAAACGAGATATGAGACCACACATTTGGAATTCGTTGAAGGGTTCATTAATCTATTGGAAGGGTATATCGCATATCCTAAAAATAAACTGGTCAAGATTCGGAATTATTGTATCCGATTCATGGCAGAGATGAACGAACAATTGGATAGAACGGAAATTATTCAGCATATAGCTGAATATGCCAGGAAAGAATTGCAACTTGGTAATGACAATCAAAGGCTTATGTTTGCTCTAGAGAAAAATGGCGTATTTATTCTTGAGAAGTGTTTAGGTAAAGATATTGATGCTTATAGCGCATGGAGTAAAAAGGATAAACCAATTCTCATTTTGGGAACTGCGATGAAATCATCAGTGAGAAGAAACTTTGATCTTGCCCACGAATTGGGTCATCTGTTACTGCACTATAAAATGGATTTTAGTGAGTTAACAAAGTCTGAATATAAATTAGTCGAAGCAGAAGCACATGATTTTGCCTCTTATTTCTTACTGCCTAAAAAAGAATTTAGCGAGGATATTAAACAAATTCAAAAGGTATCTAATCCAGACGCTTATATCGATCTCAAAGAAAAATGGATGGTATCTATCGTGGCCATGGTCTATTATGCACGTAAGTTAGGGTATCTGACATATGAACAATACAGATATTTCTATGCTTCGTTACATCGTCAAAACTATACGCAGTTAGAACCATTGGATGAAAAGATAAAAATCATTAGACCCGGTAAAGTCAGAAGTTCTTTGCAGTTTTTATTCGAAAAGGAAATCATATCTTTAGAAGATCTTATTAATACTACAAATTACAATGAAAAGTTAATTGCGAAAATATTGGGGTTACCGGAAGAGTTCTTTACGAATTACTTGAAGGAACCCACTTTCTTTGGCGTTCGTTATATTAATGAGCGAAGAGATGACAGTTCACGGTCTAGCTGACAGGAATAGTATTAATCCTATATAAGTAATCACCTTGCCTACTTGGTCGGTAGTGGGAGGGTGGCTACTTATCTATTGGTACAAAGTGTAATCAATACAAGTACGGCACTTTATCAAGCAACTCTTAATTTGACTAAAGATTTCCTCGCATGATTGCAGATATATTTGGAGATGGAAAATATGAAAGCATACGCTAATCGTTTATTAAAAATGGCTGTCCACGCATAATTGAAAGGTTTGATGGGAAATAGACCTTTAATTATAGATATCATGAATGGAAATCCAATCGCCAGTACTTGTATAAAAGTTTCCCATTTTGCCTCCAAACCAGTTGGAGAGGAATGATAATACCAAAGGAAGAGAAGGGAAATGATTATCGGTACCAAGATATGTACCCATGTGGCGGCCGTCCGCCTGCATTTTACCTGTTCGGCTTTCCAGATTTGCAACGCCCGCTTCATCGTTCGGCCTTCCTTTGCAATAAACTTCTTCCCATTCCTATCATGACAAACAAATAAACAATAGAAATCACCAATGATACTACCATTGGCTGTATGGGAATAGGAATTAAAACCCCATTATTCAGAAGACCATTTGGCAACGTATTAATAATCGTTGTCATAAGCATTGCAGGAGTTATGAACGGGTTTATTTGCCATAATGTAAATTGGTCATAAAAAATCTGCATCGCTTCCGTAGCCACAACAATACATACAGTAACTAAAAGCGATGGAAAATAAAGCATGAGCATTCCGCATAATGGAATTAAAAATAAATAGCCTAGCCAAGTTACAAAGACTGCTGAAATTATAGACAGCCAGTCAAACTCTGAAGGAAAAAACCATGTCAACACGAGTAATAATAAACAGTAGAATACAGAGGCAAGAAGGAGATATCCTGCTGTAATCATGCACTTTGCCGTAAAAAATTTGCCGACGTACGTCCTACTAAGGAATAGTGTTTGAAAGTTTTGGTCTTTATCCAGTTTTCCAAATATTGTTGAGCAAATCAGGGCTGTTACCAACGGATATAACAAGGTGTACCACCAATTGAGCGAGTTTTGAACAAGAAAACCAGGTGCCAGAACAGCTGAAACAATGACGGCGAATAGCACGATAGCAATCCATAGTTTACTAACAGATGTTCGCTTGGTTTTTACCGCTTCCAATTTAAGTGTATTATACATGTTGCGGCCCTCCTGAGAGGATAATTTCCCTAAACTTGCGTTCCAAATCTTCTCCCCGTACAATCGGAGCTTCATATTGCAATTGCCCATGATGAAGGATAGCGATGTGGGTAGCAACTTGCTGGACTTCTGAAAGGATATGGGAAGAGAGGATGACGGTGATCCCTTTCTGTGGGAATGTTCGAATCATTTCTCTAAACTCCTCCATTCCTACAGGGTCTAAACCATTGGTAGGCTCGTCAAGTATAAGAAGTTTAGGATTTTTCAGTAAGGCAATTGCCAAACCAAGTCGCTGCTTCATCCCCAATGAAAACTTCTTCGCTACTTTGTTTCCTGTATCGGTCAATCGAACGGTTTCCAGTACGTTCGGGATACATTGAGGATCCGAAATGTTATACATTAAGCGATACACCTCTAGATTTTCATGGGCTGTTAAATTGGGATAGATGGCGGGACTTTCAATTAGCGCTCCAATATTGGTGATATCCTCTCTATTCCACGGTCTTCCTTGATAAAGAACTTCCCCTGAAGTCAGGCGAACCAAGCCTGCCAACATTTTCATTATTGTTGATTTTCCGGCCCCATTCGGTCCTAATAGTCCATAGATGGAACCAACTTCAACCTGCATGGAAACTTTATCGATAACTTTGTGACCTTTATATACTTTTGTTAAATTTATCGTTTCAATCTGCCAATCATTCATTTCGATCTCCTCCTTTATTAGAGGAGTATATAAGTCAATTATAAGGATTTTATAAGGATTGTCGAATATTCTCAAATCTTCTTCATAGCAGCCGATACTAGATGTAATGATAAAAATGGCAGGAGGGGAAATGATGAGGATTCAATCCAGTCTTGGTTCAAATAATCTGGGGTATGTGGGTAGGAAACATGACAAAGAACAAAATGAAGGTATCTCCCATCTCTTTTTGGATGAAGAGGAGAAAAAGACGAGTGGGAAACCGAGATTCGAAGTGAGAAATGAAGGCGGCTATATACGTAAGTACGTGGTAAAAGCAAATGGGGATAAAATACTTGTTATGGAGACAAAACAAAAGGAAAATCCCGATGGCACGGTGGAAAACGAGTCGGGAGATCCGGTTGATCTAGCTCATGATCTGCTAATGAAACAACTTGAAGTGTTTTCGGATCATTCAAAAGGGAAAAAACCCAATATGTCCACTTGGGAAACAGAAACTAGTCTATCCAAGTATAAAACAGGAATCTGAAGTTACAGTCGATCAATAAAATGTCAGATGATTTGGCGGAAAGTGGTGGATGATGAAACTGAATTCAATTGCTCCTCAATTAACCTCTCATTATACGAAGCATACTGGCCTGCAGCCGGAAGAAGCAGAGGGATCTGCATTTCTTGTCGGAGATACAGGAGAATATGCTGAACCAGAGGATTCTGCTGCTCTTTATAGAGAGCTTGCAGGTAAATACGATGTTAGACAAGCTACATTCGGAGAAATTATTGAATTATCCAATGCTTTATATGAGGCAGGAGAGATCTCGTTAAAAGAACATGCCGTGTTAACATTTGACTACGACAGAGCTGCTAATAATCTGAAACGTCAGGCACCGGGATATGTCCCGATTGATTTTACTATGTATGAAACGGTTGCTGCCAGTAATGGACAAAGAGATTGAATCTCAGAATTTGGTGCAAGGGCAGCGAAGGATTTTAAGTTCGGCAACTTAGCAGGATTTCAAAGTCATACAAAGGTGCTTGATATTTTAGGACGGTTATTACAATAGAAGCAGAAAGTACAGTCTGTATGTTAAAAGAGCATCCGCCGCCGATTCAATCTCTATTGCGTTGCAGTGTCGCGCCATGACTATGCCCCGCCGCGCCAAACTGCCATGCGCTCGCACCAAACAACGTATCCCCTCACATCCCAATCTATTAATTCCAAATAGTCAGTTCCAAAAAACTACCAGGCACTTTGCGAGTATTCCTGGATGAAGTATGGTAGACTGTACGTCTATCTCCAACACCCAGTCCATGCAGCGGGTTTATATATGGAAGTTCAGACGGTTGCTGTATAAAATCGTTAATTTAAAAGTAGTCATCCTGCGAGAGTGGTTGAAACGGCAGGATGGTTACTTTTTTTATTTTAGGGGTAAGTTTAGTTGATACAATTTTTAGCTGTAGCTGCGGTAACGGAAAACTTAGGAGGAAATAATGACGAAAAATTATTGGCATTTTATTAGGGAAAAGGTTGATTGGCCTGTATTTATAGGCAGCGGTGGGGTGCTGGTGGCATTTGTACTGTTTTCATTCATTAAAGTGGAAGCGGTCAGTAATTTTGTGAACAAGGGATTTGATCTATCCATCCGCTACTTCGGTGCGTATTGGCAGTTTCTGATGCTGGCTACGTTTGCGGTGGGAGCAGTTTTGGCTGTGTCGAAATATGGCAGGGTTCGTTTAGGCGATGCGTTGAAACCTGAAATGAGCTATTTCAAATGGGTCGCTGTCATTTTGACAACAGGTCTCGGAGCGGGCGGTGTCTTTTGGGCGGCGGCCGAGCCGATGTATTATTTTCTTGACGTCCCGCCCATGCATAAAGGGATTGCAGGTGGAACGGAAGCGGCAATTGGGCCGGCGCTGGCCCAAAGTTATATGTCTTGGGGTTTTACAGCATGGTCAGTGTACGGGGCAGTCAGCGCTATTATCCTGATTTACGCACATAATCACAAAGGTATGCCGCTGAAGCCGAGAACTCTTTTGTATCCGATTTTGAAAGAGCGAATTTTAACGAGCAAATGGGGAACGGCTGCTGATATATTTTGCATCATCGGTGCTGCGGCAGGAACGATCGGTCCAATTGGTTTCCTTGGCCTGCAAGTGAGTTATGGAGTTAATTCGATTTTCGGAATTTCGGATACATTTTCAACTCAGCTTATCATTATCCTTATTCTTACAGGGGTAGTGCTTGTCTCGACATTAACGGGAATAGAAAAAGGGATTCAATTTCTAAGTAAACTGAATGTGAATATGGTAGCGGTCATCGCGGTATTTTTACTGCTGCTGGGTCCCGGCGTATTTATCGTCAAATCGTTCCTCACATCTTACGGGACGTATATTAGTGAATTCATCAATATCAGCACGTATCGTGGAGATAACGCCTGGCTCGGCGCCTGGCTATTATTTTTCTTCGGCTGGTTTATCGGATTCGGTCCGTTGGTCGCTTTGTTTGTAGCCAGAATTTCAAACGGACGGAAAATCCGGGAAATCTTTGTTGTCGTCGCGATTTTGGCGCCAGTTGCAGCGAATCTCTGGTTTACGATACTCGGGGGTTCAGGGATTTTCTATGAATTGAATAATGAAGGTTCTGTGAGCGGGCCATTGGCCGAGGGCGGACTGCCTAGCGCGATTATCGCGATCGCGGAACAAATGCCGCTTGGTGCTATTATGCCTTCCATATTCTTAATTCTGACCACTTTATTTGTGGTGACGACAGTCGATTCGATGTCGTATTCTATTTCGATGGCAGTCACAGGGGACGATAACCCGCCCAAAACAATCCGCTTGTTTTGGACACTCATGATGTCTGCTGTCGCTGCTATCCTGATTAAAATAGGCGGAGGCGGAATCGGCGCCTTGCAGTCGTTTGTCGTCATTGCGGCTGTGCCGGTATCGATTCTGCTGCTGCCGGTGATCTGGTATGCTCCAAAAGTTGCCAAAGTATTGGCGATAGAGCAGGGGATTGTTAAAAAGAAATAAGAGATGCCTTGACAGTGAAGAATATTCATAAGCAGCAGGTCATTTTATCTCAGAATTATAAACGTCACTCATCATGCAAGTTGATGAGCGGCGTTTATTTGTGTTTGGCCGCTTACAGAGCGGCCAGAGAGTTTTCCGTCACCTCTCTCCCTTGGTGAAATCTAATTCGAATGGCTGGAAAATATCATGCTCGGAACACAAACACCCCATCTTTGAGTTAGAGCCTCAAAGATGGGGTATTTGCATTGCTTTTGTAACGTGAATCGTGATAATTCTGTCATTTAATAATAAAAACAAATAACCCATCTTTGAGTTAGCGCTCCGATGGGTTATCTCTCCATTAACAGCCGACCCCCCTAAGGGATCTACCTATTGCATTGACCGACCGATCTCGTAAAACGGCGGTCTTTTTATTATATGCAAATCTTATATATAGCATACAATGACAAGGTTCCGTTTGCAATGCTCAAGCTCTAAAACATCCCAGATCCAGATTATTCTCCCTGTCAGTGAATGATGTGTGAAAAAATTTTCAACTATTTTAATAAACATTAATGTTCGAACCTTCATATTAGTTTTTTGCACAGGTACATGCTGCCAGTATTCAAGGAAAAATCATTTCTAGGATTGAGAAGCAAACCAAAAGTATTGATTGGCTTCGAAAGAAAAGAAGAAATTGCTGGCTATGTAGCATGTTACACTGTCGAGACAAGATCATTGCTCTTCCTAATTACAGATGCTATTATAGGGGTATGGGGTACAAATAAACTCTAAGGAGTGATCATATGTCTGAATCGACAAAGAAAACTGTCCAGCCGAATAAGCAGCAATTGTTAAATCGATTAAAAAAAATTGAAGGACAAGTGAGGGGTGTCCATCAAATGATTGAAAATGATCGTTATTGTGTAGACGTCCTACATCAGATCAGCGCCATTCAATCTGCAATGAATAAGGTTTCTTTAGCGTTATTGGAAGACCATACACATCACTGTGTCGTCAATGCCATAAAAGGGCAAGATGGAGAGGCAGCCATAGAGGAACTTATGAGCGTCATGAGAACAATGACAAAATAAGTACTGCACTCTACTTGACATACTGGTATGGGGTATAATATATTGTAACTAACAACAAAACAGGAGGTTTTTCATTATGAAAGAAGTATTAAAAGTAGAAGGTATGTCTTGCGGTCATTGCGTGAATTCAATCGAGTCGAGCGTTGGTGAACTAAAAGGTGTTTCTTCAGTTAAAGTCGACCTTGCAGGCAATGAAGTAACAGTGGAGTTCGTTAACGAAGAAACGTTAAATCAAATTAAGGAAACAATTGAAGACCAAGGCTATGAAGTTGCTTAAATAACAATGACAGAGCGTCTTCCGCTTACACCGTGTGGGGGTATAAAGCGGCTGAGAAGTGATTATACATCTACCGTATAATTCTTCTTTTTTCAAAAATTTATACCCCCACCGAGTATTGGAGGGTTACAAATGGCAACTGCAGAAAAAACATTGAAGATCAATGGAATGACATGTGCAGCGTGTGCAAACCGTATTGAAAAAGGGTTATCTAAAATTGAAGGTGTTGAAAAGGCGAATGTCAATTTTGCTTTGGAGAATTCAACCATCATATACGACCCTGAACAAACAAATGTCGAAGATTTTAAGGCGCGTATCGAAAAGTTAGGATACGCAGTGATTCAAGATAAAGTTGAATTCGATATTTCTGGTATGACGTGTGCGGCATGTGCGACAAAAATCGAAAAGCGAATTAATAAAATGGATGGCGTTTCAAGCGCTTCAGTTAATTTTGCGCTAGAGACTTTGACAGCTAATTATGATAGCAGCCAGACTAGCCCAAATGAAATGATTGTCAATGTGAAGAAGATGGGATATGAATTGATTCCCAAAACAGATGGCAAAGATAAGATGGATCATAAAGAGCAGGAAATCAAAAAGCAGACACGGAAATTCATTTTCTCCGCAATTCTGACTTTGCCGCTGCTGTGGACAATGGTTGCACATTTCGAGTTCACGTCTTTTATTTATTTACCAGAATTCCTTATGAATCCCTGGGTACAGCTTGCTTTGGCTACACCTGTTCAATTCATAGTCGGTGCGCAGTTTTATAAAGCGGCTTATAATGCTTTGCGAAGTAAAAGCGCTAATATGGATGTATTAGTAGCGCTTGGAACTAGTGCTGCTTATTTCTACAGTCTCTTTTTATCAGTTGAATGGGCGAATGCCGGCAGCGTTGGCGAGCCGGAACTTTATTTTGAAGCATCTGCAGTCATCATTACACTCATTTTGCTTGGTAAATTATTCGAAGTTCGAGCAAAAGGAAAAACGAGCCAGGCGATTCAAAAGTTGCTTGGTTTACAAGCAAAAACCGCGCGTGTATTGAAAGACGGGATTGAACAGGAAGTTCCGATTGAAGAGGTAGTGGCAGGGGATATCATCTTAGTAAAACCGGGTGAAAAGATTCCTGTCGACGGTGAAATCGTTGCAGGCCAATCAGCAATCGATGAATCGATGATTACCGGGGAAAGTATCCCTGTAGATAAAGTAGTTGGAAACCCTGTAATTGGCGCGACAATCAATAAAAATGGATCGTTGCAGATTAAAGCGACAAAAGTTGGAAGAGACAGTGCGTTATCACAAATTGTCAAAGTCGTTGAAGAAGCGCAAGGTTCAAAAGCGGATATTCAGCGTTTGGCAGATAGGATCTCTGGTGTCTTTGTTCCGATTGTAGTCGGCATCGCGATAGTGACATTCTTCACTTGGTATTTTGTCGTAACACCGGGAGATTTCAGATCATCTCTCATCCCGACCATTTCGATTCTCGTCATTGCATGTCCATGTGCACTCGGTCTGGCAACCCCTACTTCCATTATGGCAGGATCAGGGAGAGCAGCAGAAATGGGTATGCTTTTCAAAGGCGGCGAACACCTGGAAAATACCCGTTCAATTGACACCGTTGTATTGGACAAAACAGGTACAGTGACGAAAGGCGAGCCTGCATTGACAGACGTTATCGTGGCTGAAGGATTTGTGGAACGGAATGTCTTAGAATGGGTCGCCTCCGCTGAAAATCAATCCGAGCATCCATTAGCACAGGCGATTGTAACGGGCGTTAGAGAAAAAGGAATTGATTTGATAGAACCGACAACATTTAACGCGCTCCCCGGCTACGGAATTGAAGCGGAAGTTGCCGGAAAGCATGTACTTGCTGGAACAAGAAAACTCATGCGAAGCAGGGACATCGCTCTTCAAAACATTGAATCCACAATGGAGAGTATGGAGAATGAAGGGAAAACAGCGATGCTCGTCGCAATTGACGGGAAGCTTGCGGGTGTCGTGGCAGTAGCAGACACGGTAAAAGAAACATCTAAAAAAGCAATTGAAAGAATGGCAGCCCTTGGATTGGATGTCATTATGTTGACGGGAGACAACCAGCATACTGCTGAAGCAATTGGCCGGCAAGTTGGTTTGAGTCATGTCATTGCGGAGGTTCTTCCTGAACAAAAGAGCGAGGAAATTAAGAAGTTGCAAGCACAAGGCAAAAAAGTGGCGATGGTCGGTGACGGCATTAATGATGCCCCGGCACTAGCCCTTGCGGATATCGGCATGGCGATCGGTACAGGAACAGATATCGCAATAGAAGCAGCAGATATAACGCTCATGCGCGGCGATTTAAACAGTGTGGCAGATGCCATTATTATGAGCCGGAAAACTATGCGCAATATCAAACAAAACCTATTTTTTGCTTTTTTCTACAATACAATCGGAATTCCAATTGCAGCTCTTGGCTTGTTAGCCCCTTGGGTAGCCGGGGCAGCAATGGCATTCAGTTCAGTGTCTGTCGTTTTGAATGCGCTGAGACTGCAGCGGGTTAAACTTTGAATAGATAACTGAATGAAGAGAGTTACTAGTTCCAGCCCCTTTCCTTTTAATTGGAGAGGGGTTTTCCTTATAATTGAAATCACTAGAACTTGTGTGAAAAATATTCAGGATTATGTTACGTTAGTTTTCGTACAGATACATACTGTAAAGGAGCAATGAAAAATGACTATAAAAATCAGTAGGTGTAACTTTGATGACTTAGCGGCACTTCAAGAAATAAGCATTGAAACATTCAACGATACATTTGCAAGTCAGAATTCAGTTGGCAACATGAATGCTTATTTAGAAAGAGCATTTCATCTCAAACAGCTGGAAGAGGAAATGTCCAATAGTTCTTCTGAATTCTATTTTCTCTATTCAGATGATGAAGTCGCTGGATATTTAAAGATAAATAGTAACGATGCCCAATCCGAGAAGAGGGGTGATGAGTCACTTGAAATTGAAAGGATTTATATAAGAAATAAATTTCAAAGAAAGGGATTCGGAAAGTATTTATTAAATAAAGCGATCGAAATAGCTAAAGGACAAAAGAAAAAGCTTATTTGGCTGGGAGTCTGGGAGAAGAACGAGAATGCAATTGCCTTTTATAAGAGTTTAGGTTTTATTCAAACTACATCTCATTCCTTTTTTATGGGTGATGAAGAACAAATTGATCATATAATGGAATATGAAGTTCCTGGAGTATGACCATGTACTAGGTCTGTTCTCAATATAGCCGCACAAGTGAATAGCATCCAGCATTAATTGTTAATATTGTTACAGGTTTCTATTGCATGTATCGGTCTCCTGACTTTCGGAGATTTGATACATGCTTTTTATAATTTTCTATGCTTGCTTGAAAAACGATTGAAGTATCTATTTATGCATATTGAGGAATCTGGCATTTGCCGCTAGTTCATTTGTATTTTATAGTTCTATACCTGTTTGCCTCGAAAGCTCTCTTTCAGTTTTCCCGTTATTGACAAGTCTTCACTGCAAGAATATAATAGACCGGTTGTTATAATTCTGAGGAGTGACTTATGTGACAGCAAATAATTCTAAGAATATCCTAATAGAAGCAGCTTCCCGGCTTTTTCGAATACGCGGATATGATGGTGTAGGGATAAATGACATTATTAAGGAGAGTGGGATTCCGAAAGGTTCGCTTTATCATTACTTTCCAAAAGGAAAAGAAGATTTAGCCATTGAGGCGATTCATCATACAAAAAAAATTGTAATCACCGAGATTCAAGAGGTATTTGAAAAACATGAAGATCCTGTAAAAGCATTCCAGGCTCATATTTATCAATTATCTGAAGAAATTTTACAGGATGATCATTATATAGGTCTGCCAATTGGAACGATTGCGGGCGAAAAACATTCGACAAGCGAGCCTATTAGAATGACTTGTCAATTAGCTTTTGAACATTTCCAATTAATTTATAAAGATAAATTACTTGAGGCTGGTTACAGTGAGAAACAGTCAACAGATTTGAGTATAGTGATTAACGCTTTACTGGAAGGCGGTATTATTTTATCTGAAACAATGAAAAATAGAAATCCTCTTCAGGTTATTGCGGAACAGATCCCGGCAGTATTAAGAAAAAAGTAAGTCATTTGAACTACTCCCACTTATCGACCTTGCAGTCTGATTGAAGACGGGAGATTCTTGGGAACAAAGCATACTTGCAAGCGTATTTCTTTACTCGCAGAGGTTTCTTTTATTTACTAAGCTATCCCCGTAGTTCCTACGGTTGTATTGTGTAGTTAGGCTAAGGATTGTAATCGAAGCCCTTCGCTTAGGATATTCAGACTGGCGTTGATATCTCGATCGTGAGGTGTTTGGCAAGTAGAGCAAACCCATTTCCTAATGTCTAGTGACTTTTTGCCATCATTGTGACTGCAAGTAGAGCATAGCTGACTAGATGGAAACCATGTGTCTATTTCAACTAGTAATTTTCCATACCAATCTGCTTTATATTTTAATTTCGTCACAAAGCTGGACCAGGACACATCAGAGATACTTTTAGCTAGTTTATGATTGCGTAACATTCCTTTGACATTCAAGTCTTCGATACAGATCATATCGTGGTTTTTGATAATTTCTGTAGTTATCTTATTAAGGAAGTCATCACGCTGGTTCATTACTTTTTCATGTAATCTAGCAACCTTACCTTTTTGTTTTTGGTAGTTTCTTGCTTCCAATAGATGGATACCTTTATTTTTGGCTAACAAGGCACGTTTTGAAAGTTTCCGTTGTTCCCTTTTTAGTTTCTTCTCCATTTTAGATGTGAACTTATTGTTGTCAATCTTACGGCCATCAGAAAGAATGGCGAAATCAACGATGCCGAGGTCTATACCGATAGATGATGCTGTTTTCTCCAACTGCTGTACTTCTGTTTCTACTAGAATAGATACAAAGTATTTGCCACTTGGATTTCGTCTGACGGTCGCATTCAGGATACGACCCTGTACTTCCCGACTGTTGGCAAAACGAACAAGCCCTAATTTAGGTAACTTCACTTTGCCGCCTACGATGGCAATATTTCCATTGGTCTGCTTGGTCGTATAAGATTGAACAGGGTTCTTTTTAGACTTGAAGCGTGGTGCTTTGTTTTGTTTCTTGAAGAATCGTGTATAGGAATCCGCAAGATTTTTTAGTGAGGATTGGAGGGCAATACTGTCAACCTCTTTTAGCCATAGTAATTCCTTTTTCAATTTTGTTAATTCAGCAGAACAAGAATGATAGGTGAAGCCTTTGCCTGTCTTCTGGTAGATATCGTTCCAATGCCCTAAAAAGTGATTGAATATGAAACGACTACATCCAATGGTTTTAGCGATGAGGATTGCCTGTTCTTTGGTTGGATAGATACGAAACTTATAGGCTTTGTTGACGAGCATTGTTTTCACCTCACTTCATACAGGAATATATGTTCCCATTATATCACAGTTAGAATCACTTTGGCTATCGCCAACCGGCATTCATCTCTCTCTTATCGTTGGGCTTTGCCCTTCACACGACTGAAGAGGGAGTCTTCTGCCGGGAAATGATAAATTTAAGTTAGTAATCGGAGGACTTTTCATGACAACAGTTGGAGCACAACCAGAAAAACAAATAATCAAAACGAACCTGATTTTGATTTCATTTTTAATAGCAGGGTTCATAGGATTATTTAGTGAGACAGCCTTAAATATGGCGCTTAAAGATTTAATAGAAGTATTTCAAGTTGGCTCTTCTACAGTGCAATGGCTGACAACGGGTTATTTATTGACTTTGGGGATACTAGTTCCTATTTCAGGTCTCTTAATCCAGTGGTTTACTACTCGTCAATTATTCATTGCCTCGTTACTGTTCTCCATTGTCGGAACACTAATTGCAGCACTGGCGCCAAGTTTTGGCATATTACTGCTGGCACGTGTGGTTCAGGCAATCGGCACCAGCTTATTGCTGCCTCTTATGTTTAATACCATCTTGGTGATTTACCCAGTCCATAAAAGGGGAGCAACTATGGGATTAATGGGCTTGGTTATCATGTTCGCACCCGCGATTGGACCCACGATGTCTGGTTTAATTATTGAATATCTCAGCTGGCATTGGATTTTCTGGATCACCTTACCGTTTTTTGTCATTGCATTGCTGTTTGGTATGAAATATATGCAAAATGTCTCTACCATCACTAAGCCTAAAATTGATGTTCTTTCCATTATTTTATCGACTATCGGTTTTGGCGGAATAGTCTATGGCTTCAGTAGTGCAGGCGAAAATGGGTGGGGCAGTATGATTGTTATTTCTACTATTGCCATAGGTGTTGCCGCGCTTGTTCTATTCTCTATCCGGCAATTTAAAATGAGTACACCGATGCTGGATCTGCGCGTATTTAAATATCCCATGTTTACTTTAGGGTTATTGTCCGTGTTTATCACATTTATGATTATTTTGTCTTCTATGATTCTTTTACCGTTATACTTACAGACAGGTCTGGCATTAACTGCATTCTCAGCAGGGCTGGTACTTTTACCGGGCGGTGTACTGAATGGAATTATGTCTCCAATAACGGGAAGAATATTTGACAAATACGGACCAAGAGGGCTGGTTCTTCCTGGGTTTATTCTTATGATTATTATGTTATGGAATTTATCAAACGTCACAACGGAAACGTCTATTATTATGGTGATCACGATGCACACCATACTTATGGTTGGTGTGTCTATGGTAATGATGCCAGCGCAGACGAATGGGTTGAATCAGCTGCCCAAAAACCTTTATCCAGATGGAACTGCTTTAATGAACACCCTGCAGCAAGTATCCGGAGCCATTGGAACTGCTGTTGCTATTACGATTATGTCAGCTTCTCAGAGTACGTATATGGAGAGCGTAAAAGACCCATTAGACCCATCGGTAATCGGTGCGTCATTAACTGCAGGGGTTCAAGACGCCTTTATATTCGGTCTGGTGATTGCTGTCATAGGTCTGATTATGTCATTCTTTATTAAATCATCGACTGTTAGATAAGTGTAATCATATAAAGAATTGATTTCATAATGGCTCTTCACCAAAACATGTGCTTGATAATCAATTTAATGAGCAGTTTGAGATGGGATTGCGCAGAATATGATGGTAAATGGGTGGATAACGTTTCCCTGCGTTCCAGGCGGACGCGTGTCTTGCGGGCCCGCGGTGAGCCAAGCGGACAGCGAAGGGTCCGCTTTGCCGTATTTCTGTGTTCTTTGCAGAAATTAAGGCAAACAGTGCTCCTAACGCTGCGCTTTTACTCGCAAAAGCCGTTCTTCGTGACGGCTTTCACTCCGGTACACTGGTTGGTTTTTCAGGAATTTTTATATGAATGGCAGTCATGAGCATGCTATTTGAGTATATTACGTACGGTGTGGCGTTTCATGCAATACTTAGCATTCTGCAAAGGCTTAGATTCTTGTTTTGAATGCATTTGCAAAGTCGAGAAACGGGTACACCACCAACTAAATCCACACTCTGCAAAAAAAGCAACATGATATACTTTCCCCACATCAGCGAAGGCGCAACTGCGGGGTAGGCCGTTGCTATGAGACAACTGGCGTGTTCTTCGCCAGATGGCTCATAGCGTAAGGCAATCCCCCAGCGCCGCAGCGTCTTTAAACTGCAAACACATACCCCATTCAAACTTCTTGCAAGGTCGAGAAACCGAGAACAACACTAACTAAACTCACACTCTGTAAAAATGCAGTATGTCACACATTCCCCAGCGCCGAAGCGGATTTAAACTGCAGCATGATTTTCGCAATACATACATGACAAGTTATACAGAATAGATTTTGGTGCTGACCCTTCATAATACTCGTAGACAAAACTCAAAAAAGAGAAAAAGCCGCATGAAACCAAGTGTATAATCCTTGGTCTCATGCGGTTTTAATTTGATTTTTTTCGTTATTACAATGAAATTTATACATTCTGATTTGATTTTACTGAGTCTTTACAAAAGTCGGCATGAACATTAACAATCAATTGCTACAATAAAATTACTTCAGGAGGTGATCAGTTTGCTGGAATTGCAATATGTAAGTAAGCAATTCGATCAAAAAGTTATTTTAGAAAATATCAATCTTGAGATTAAAGCCGGTGAGATTGTTTCTTTGCTTGGCCCAAGCGGCAGTGGAAAAACAACATTATTGAACATTATTTTAGGATTGACCAAGATGGATCAAGGAAAAATTATTTTTAATGGGATGGATATGAGCAATGTTCCGATGAAAAAGCGAGGTTTTAATATTGTATTTCAGGACTATGCTCTTTTTCCGCATTTGAATGCGCGTGATAATATTATCTATGGTTTAAGGAATAAAAGAGAATCGGTCACCGAGAATGAACTTCAGGAATATATTGACTTCTTAGGACTAAAACCTCACTTATATAAGAAAATCAGTGAGTTATCTGGTGGTCAGAAGCAAAGGGTTGCACTTGCTCGGACGTTAGTAACAAAGCCGAAAATTTTGTTGCTGGATGAACCATTGAGCGCGTTAGACGGGGTGATTAAGGAATCCATAAAAGAACGAATCCAATCCATTGCGAAAGAGTTCGATTTGACAACGATTATTGTCACTCATGATCCCGAAGAAGCATTAACCTTATCAGATAAAATTCTCATTATTAATAATGGCAATGTTTCGCAGTTTGGCACGCCGCATGAAATTATTAATCACCCGAGTAATGATTTTGTGGAGGAATTTATTTTGAAACAATTACAGATTAAAAGACAGAATATATATAACTTGTTCAGTGAAAAGTATGCTTAAAGTAAAGCCCGAAATACGTGTTATTTACACAATCATCATATGCATATTCGCCGTTTTTCTTGTCTTGCCCTTGATCATTTTACTTATTCGTTCCTTGGAAACAAGTGGAGGATTAAGCACTTCAAATTATCATTTTATTTTAGCGAATGAAGAACTGATGGAGTCTATCTGGAACAGTATAAAAATATCAAGTGTGACAGCGGTTATTACAACGATTTTAGCTTTTGTCTTAGCTTATACCGTCAATTGTACGAGAATATTCCGACCGTTAAAAGGCGCGATAAAGATTGGAATATTAATACCGATGTTGCTGCCTACGATTACATATGGGTTTGCTATTATGTATTCCTTTGGAAATCAAGGATTGCTCACCAAATTATTTGGGAAAAGCTTTTTTGAGATTTATGGATTTAATGGATTGTTAATAGGCTATTGCTTGTATACTCTGCCGCCAGCATTTCTGCTAATTAACAATTCTTTTAAGTATATTGATAAAAAATTTATTATTGTATCAAAGTTGATGGGCGATGGGGCCCTGCGAAGTTTATTGAATACGATCATACGTCCGTTATGGGGAACATTAGGAGGCGCGTTTGTCCTTTCCTTCATATTGAGTTTTACAGATTTCGGTATACCAGCTTCTATTGGGGGAACGTACTCTGTGGTTGCAACAGGTCTATACCAAGTGATGCTCGGCTCTATTCCGGATTTCAATCACGGTGCTGCAATTGCCGTCTTCATGTTAGTTCCGGCAGTGTTTGCCGTATTGTTGTTGCGGTATCTCGAAAAATTTAATTTTAATTACGATAAGTTCAGTGAAATTGAATTGCTTCGGAATAAGAGCAGGGACATCGTGTTGGGGCTTCTTTCGACGACTGTCTTACTAAGTATGGCTGCCATCTTTGCCGTCATGTTCGTTGCACCATTTGTTACTAGTTATCCTTATGATCTAACTTTTACTTTCGAGCATTTTTCGGATGTATTTCAATCAAGCGATTTGGTGAATGTGTATAAAAACTCAATTACCGTAGCGCTATTGACTGCATTATTCGGCACACTCATTGCTTTTGGAGCAGCGCTCTTAAATGTGCGTACATCCATTAAAGGAAAGGTTGCACTGGATATTATTTCAATGATTACAAATACAGTGCCGGGCATGGTTTTAGGGATAGCCTATTTATTGCTTTTCAATAACAGCAGTTTAAAAGGGACATTAACCATTATCGTCTTGAGTACGATCGTTCACTACTTTACGACCCCTTATCTAATGGCTAAAAATTCGTTGAGCAAGATGAATCTATCGTGGGAAATGACTGGAGAATTATTGGGAGACAGCTGGTTTAAGACGATCCGCCGTGTCATCATACCGAACTCGTTATCGACGTTGTTCGAAATGTTCAGTTACTATTTCATTAATGCCATGGTTACGATTAGCGGAATCATTTTCTTGGTGACCGTTAATACTTCGGTCGTTGCAAGCAAAATTAAAGAGCTGCAGCATTTTGCTAAATTTAATGAAGTGTTTGTTTTGTCCATACTCATCTTTTTTACAAACTTATTTGTTAAGTTACTTTTCGATTATTTTCAAAGAAGGCAACTAAAAAAAGGCTGATTGAGGAGGAAAACATATGGTTAAGAAGGGATTTTACATATTTTTATTAACACTTAGTACGGTCTGGTTGATAGCAGGATGTACTGCTAAAGGCGCGTCGACGGATGAAAAGGAAAAAGTAGTCATTTTGACGAATGGTGACGAAGAAGCAGTAGCATCCATGGAAACTGCTTTAAAAGGTGCGGGATACGAAGGGCAGTATGTATTTCAATCGCTGGGCACGTCAGAACTGGGCGGAAAGTTAATGGCTGAAGGCAAGCAAATTGAAGCGAATATCGTGACGATGAGTTCTTACTTCATTGAAAGTGCTCAAGAAAATCATAATATGTTTACAGACTTAACATTTACAACGGATGCTTTAGAAAAATATCCACCGTATTATATGCCTGTTTTGGCAAATACCGGCTCTATTTTCGTTAATACCGAAGTACTGAAGAAAAAGGGTCTATCCATGCCGTCTTCTATTGCCGATTTGACGGAGCCGGAATTTAAAGGACTCGTGTCCATTCCGAATATAATGGATTCTTCTACAGGCTGGTTGTTAGTGCAAGCTATAGTTTCTCAATACGGAGAAGAAGAAGGAAAAACGGTTCTCCAAAAACTGATCGCTAACGTTGGCCCCCATCTGGAGAGTTCCGGATCAGGTCCTATTAAGAAAGTACAAGCTGGGGAAACTGCCGCTGGATTTGGACTGCGTCATCAAGCAGTCATTGCGAAAGGGCAAGGCATGCCGATAGATTATGTCGATCCGACTGAAGGGAATTTCTCACTTACCGAAGCGGTTGCAGTAGTGGATAAAGAGGATGGAACAATGGAACGTTCAATGAAAATGGCAGAAGTCATAACTAAAGACGCAAGAAAAGGGTTGATTCAAGACTATCCAGTAGCTCTTTATGATGGTGAAGTGATTAGTCAGGATCATCAGCCTTCTTATACAAATAAATTTAAAGAAACGCTAACAGTTGAGCTGTTGAAGAAACATCAAGACTATTTCAATTCTGCGAAATAAGAATAGGGGTAATTAACATGCAACATTATAAACTTTTAACACCCGGTCCGTTAACGACATCAAGAGCAGTAAAAGAGGAGATGCTCTTTGATCGCTGCACTTGGGATGATGGGTATAAAGCGATTACACAAAAAATCAGATCACAGCTTCTTGAATTAGCATCTGCGGATGAGGCTGAATATACCGTGGTTCTCATGCAGGGCAGTGGTACATTCGCTGTTGAATCGGTCATGAACACATCGATGTCAGAAGATGATAAAGCTTTAATCATCACAAATGGCGCTTATGGAGAACGAATTGTTAAAATAGCCGAATATATAGGTTTGGATTTTATGGAGTATCAATTTCCGTTTAATGAATGTCCAAATGAAGAAGAAATTCGTGCTGTTTTGGAAAATGATCAAAGTATTACGCATGTGGTTATGGTGCATTGTGAAACTACCTCAGGAATTTTGAATCCGATTGAGATGGTTTCGCAACTATCAAAGGAGTTTGACAAAACTTTAATCATCGATGCAATGAGCAGTTTCGGCGGCATAGAAATCGATGTGCCATCCCTCGGAATTGACTATTTAATAAGCAGTGCCAATAAATGTATTCAAGGGGTTCCAGGATTCGGATTTGTCATTGCGAAACTTGATAAATTAATGGCATGTGAAGGGAACTCACATAGTTTATCTTTGGATTTATTTGATCAATGGAAGGAAATGCAGAAGGACGGGAAGTGGCGTTATACATCACCGACGCATGTTGTCGCAGCCTTTTCTAAAGCGATTGATGAATTGATCGAAGAGGGTGGAATTAGCGCTAGACAGCGGCGCTATGAGTATAATAATCACCTTCTAAGAGTTGGGATGGATCAATTAGGTATACGCGCTTATATTGATGCGGAAAAGCAATCACCCATTATTACTACGTTCTTATTCCCGGATGAACAATTCAGTTTTATAGACTTTTATTCGTATATGAAAGAAAAAGGTTTTGTCATCTATCCAGGTAAGCTGACAGATGTGGATACATTCCGAATCGGCAATATTGGCGAAATTTATGAAGCAGATATCATCGCATTATGCGCGATTATCGAAGAATATATAGGGGTGGTGTCAAAATGAACAGAGTAGAAGGTGTTATTTTCGACTGGGCTGGAACAACAGTAGACTTTGGATGTTTTGCACCGGTACATGTATTTATTGATATTTTTAAAAATGCAGGAATTAGAGTAACGATGGAAGAAGCAAGAGCGCCAATGGGTATGCTGAAAATTGACCATATCCGCGCCATGCTGTCTATGCCGCGAATTTCTGAATTGTGGAAAGAACAGTATAAAAGTCCATTTAATGAACAAGACGTTGAGAAGTTGTATGGTGAGTTTGAATCTGCACTTATGTCGTCCTTAGTCGAATATACGGATTTAATCCCGGAAGTAAAAGAGACTGTAGAGGTGTTGAGGGGGCAAGGGCTGAAAATCGGTTCGACCACAGGATATAACGAAATGATGATGAAGGTAGTTGTCCCAAATGCCTTAAAAAAAGGATATGGACCGGACTTTTATATTACCCCGGATGGAACAAACTCCTTTGGGAGACCGTATCCGTATATGATATATAAAAATATGGAGGCTTTGCAATTATCAGCGGCATGGAAAGTATTAAAGGTTGGAGACACTGTATCAGATATCCAAGAAGCGATACATGCCGGTGTTTGGTCGGCAGGAGTCATTATTGGAAGCTCGGAAATGGGTCTGAGTTCTGCTGAATTTCATGCACTAACCGAAGAAGAACGTACAAAGATCATTTCTAAAACTGAAGAAACGTTTTTGCGCAATGGAGCGGATTATACTATTAAATCAATGGGTGAATTGCCTGCTTTAATTGAGAAAATCAATCATTTGATTTCAGATGGTAAGCGACCAGGATGTCTGTGAAAAAGTCATAGAATAACCTTAGTGAGTGCTATATAAGTTGAATTAAACTTATTACATCATAAGGAAGCTATGTTCTATCTACTCAGTTGATTGGAGTGCAAGTTGACTCACCGCGGGCCCGCAAGACACGCGTCCGCCTGGAACGGAAATCAACGGTACTAGGTAACTTATAGAATGCTTATTTATTAATTCAACTTATATAGAAATTTATATAAGGTTTCAGTGTGCCAAAATTGAATTCTCTGCTGAGATATAAAATCCTGATTTTTCTTCTTTACATAGAAAAATCAGGATTTTCCTCGTTATTATTCAGACCTCAAGCTAATCAAAATTAGCGTAATTCCGGCAAACAAGCACACCATACGTGTTATGGAAATCTTTTCGGCCAGTCCAAATAATGCGATACCTGTCGTGATGATCAATACGCAAGGGCCAACGAGTGCCAGCATAGTGTTAATATAGAACGCCTTTTCGAGATCATTGAACTTGTACATTAGCAGCGCAGCTGAAATATCTATACTGCCTGAAAAAATCCGTAATAAAATGATCAGTAGAAGAGCGGATTCCATGAATGAGTATGCCCCTTTCATTTTGCTACCATCCATTCTATGTAAGTATGTTCGCTTTCATTATCGTCATCTTCTTTGAAATTGGTTTTTCGGGCGGCAGGAAGGGTAGAAGTAGAATAATGGGTTAATAGTGTTGTAACCTTTTTCTTTGCCGTACGACTACTCTAATGAATACTAAAAAGGAGATGGTTTTTCATGAAAAAGAACAAATTTGTACCGTTTGCGATGTCCGCATTGCTGATCAGCGGAGCGGCAGTCCCAGCGGCAGTATTTGCAAATGACGACGCGCAAGCGGAAGAGGTGCAGGAGCAAATGTCATTCATTAAAGTGGAAGGCACAATTGACAGCGTGGAGAAAAACAGCGATGTGACGCTGTATACGTTGAAGAACGGTGAAGAAACTAACGTGCTGGCAGTCATGAAAGATACGTTGGTTTTTGATAACAAAGGCAAAGAAGCTGAATTAAAGAAGGGTGATCAGGTCACTGCGTACACAGATGCAGACAAGCCGATGCTCATGATTTATCCGCCGCAGTACAGCCCCGACGCTGTCATTGTGGAGACAGATCAGATTGGATTTACGGCAGTCGGCACATTTGATGAGGAATTGTTGGATGCAAGTCTGAAATTGAAGCTGAATATAAGCGAAGACACGGACATTTCCAGTGTGTCAGGTAAAGAAGTGAAAGCGGAAGACCTGAAAGATCAGGATCTGCTCGTTTTCTATACAGCAACGACTAGAAGTATCCCTGCGCAGACAACACCGGAAAAAGTAGTGGTCCTGGATGGAACTGCAGCAGATTCTGATGAAGACACGAACTCTGCGCTTGAAGACTTGATCGCAGCAGATCACAAGATGGTGGACGGTGTGAAAATGGTCCCTCTTCGTTTAGTGGCGGAAGAGCTTGGCTACCAGGTGAAATCGACAGGTACAGGTGCAATCTTAGTAAAAGACGCTAAGTCGCTGACGATTACCCGCGATGAAAAGAAATACGGCTATAATAAATCATTGCGTCAGTTCGAAGCAGCACCTGCACTTCTGGAAACGAATAAAACCTATGTGCCGGCTTCAATCGTCGATGATTTGATGGAATAAGCGGCGAAAACAACCAACCGATTTATTTTTCAGAAAACTGTTGACACTTCGGGTGATGTATTGTAATATTGCATACAATATATCAGTTCAGACGAAGACTGGAACCAGTAGAAATCGCAGTGCCTTTATAGAGAGCCGGTGGTTGGTGAAAACCGGCAGGCGCGCATTTCGAACTCATCCACGAGTCACTCCCTGAAAAAAAGTAAGGGATGTCGGTTTCCTCCGTTAACGGGACAGACAGTGATTGCTGTCGATTCAAGTGGATCTGTTGATGTTGACAGGTCAATTAGAGTGGTACCGCGAGTATAATCTCGTCTCTATTTTCAATATAGAGGCGGGATTTTTTTGTTTTTCATTTTTATATCACATATCACAAAGGAGTGCAGAGGAATGAGCAGAAAAATTTGGGTGTTTGATACAACGTTGCGTGATGGCGAACAGGTACCGGGTGCGAAACTGAATCTCTATGAAAAGGTGGAAATTGCGCAGCAGCTCAAGAAACTGGGTGTCGATATCATCGAAGCAGGATTCCCTGCATCTTCTCAAGGTGATTTTGATGCAGTGCAGGCAGTGGCTCAAAAAGTAGGAAACACAAGTGATATTATGATCACGGCGCTTGCGCGTGCGGTGAAAGCAGACATCGATTCCGTTTACCACGCAGTGAAGCAGGCAGAAAATCCGATGATTCATATGGTGCTCGGCACGTCAGATATCCACGTGGAGAAAAAGTTCAATAAATCGAAGGATCAAATTCTGCAAATCGGCGTGGACGCGGTGAAATATGCCAAGACTTTATTGCCTGAAGTCCAGTATTCCACGGAAGACGCTTCACGTTCGGAATTTGAATATTTATGGCACACGATCGAGTCGGTCATGAAAGCAGGCGCGACGATGATCAATGTGCCGGACACGGTCGGCTTTGCGGAACCGGAAGAATTCGGCGCCATGATCTACAAGCTGAATGACCGGATGAAAAACTTGAATCCCGACGTGTTATTGAGCGTTCATTGCCATAATGATCTGGGCATGGCGACGGCAAATACATTGGCAGCGGTCAAAAACGGGGCGGATAAAGTGGAATGTACGATTAACGGCATCGGCGAGCGCGCGGGCAATGCAGCGCTCGAAGAAGTCGTCATGGCACTGAAAACGAGAAGTTCGATTTATAACGTCACTACACAAATCAATACGAAAGAAATTATGAATACTTCCCGTCTCGTTTCCAGTTTCATGGGGCTGGATGTGCAGGTGAACAAGGCGATTACGGGAGATAATGCTTTTGCACATTCATCCGGTATTCACCAAGACGGCTTGCTGAAGTCGCGGGATGCGTATGAAATTGTGCATCCGGAAGACGTGGGACTGGACGATATGGAATTAATTCTGACCGCGCGTTCCGGCCGTCATGCAGTGAAAAATGCGCTGGAGAAATTGGGCTTCAGCCAGCTTTCTAAGGAAGATTTTGAAGGGATTTTCGAAGGGTTTCTGGTGCTTGCGGACGCGAAGAAGGAAGTATATGATCATGATCTGTATGTCATCGTGGAGAATTATTATGAGAAGAACGACATGGCGAATGCAACAAATTACAGCGACCATTTCTTTGAATTCGATGATCTGCAAGTCGTCAGCAATTCTAGTTTCCCTTCAGCCAGCGTGAAGATCCGTAAAGGCGGAGAAGTCTTTAAGGCGAGCGCCGTAGGTTCAGGTCCGATTGACGCTTTGTATTCCGCAATCGCCGACATTACGAAAATCAACGTCAAGCTGGTGGAGTATGACATCAGCAGCGTGTCGCGCGGGAAAGATGCGCTGGGGAAAGTAAAGATTACCATTTCACATGAAGGCGAAAAGTATATTGCAAAAGCTGCGGACACCGATATTTTGAAAGCAAGTGCACTGGCCTACATGAATGCGGTCAATAGTGTGATTGTGGCGGGTTTGAAGGAAAGTTCCGTGCAGCCGGTTGCTGCGAATAGTTAATTTCATTGGAAACAAGCTCTCCCGGGGATGTAGATGACGGGGAGAGCTTGTTTTTTTATGTGGCAGCGGTTGTTTTGCCGGAGTTGCTGGGGTAATGGTGCGGCAATCAGCTGGTTTGGAGCGTTGAAATAGCGGTTTGGCGCGTTGCCGACCGGTAAATGTTCGGTATTTAAGATTTTTGGTTCGCTTCCCCGGTGGTTTGGTGCGGCACGAAGCTTTTTTGGCGCGCCCCCCGCACTGCAAA
>NZ_BRCD01000021.1:0-78054 GCF_023707945.1 Sporosarcina sp. NCCP-2331 | reverse complement strand
CTATAGGATAGTAAAGAGAGGTGAAGTGAACTGGATAATTATTTTCGCACCAAGTTAACCATCATCCTCATTTCATTTACACTATTCCTGTCACTCATTATCGTCGTCGCAGATTATCATAAGCTGAAAATGAATGTGAAAGTTAATTTAGAGAGACAGATTCAGGTGGCGGAAGATGAAATCATCACCAGTCTATCAACCATCGATAAAGTCTATAACATTCTGGATGTGGACCGCACTGCTATTATGGAAACCTACTCTCAGGAGTTATTAGAGAAGTATGAGCAAAATAATGATTTTTCGACTTGGAATTATAAGCAGCTTGAAAAAGAAAGCGGAATGCAAATATTTATAATTAACGGGGAAAATGAAATTATAGAAAGCAGTTACCAAGATGATGTTGGATTAAACTTTGACGAATGCTGTAAAAACTTTGGAAAACTGCTGACTGAGCGTCGTCAGAGCGGAATTTTTTCTCATGATGCACTTGACGTTCAGCAGAATACCGGAGAATTTAAGAAATTCACCTATATGCCGACTCCGGATGGTGAATACCTGATTGAACTGGCTTATAATTTGGAAGATAAAATAGAATTCCAGGAATTTAATTTCATCGATACGACTTTGCGTCTCGAAGAGGAAAATGATCAGATTAAATCTATTAATGTCTATACGTCGCTTGGTTTATTGCTTGGAGACAGGCAATCGGAGCGGGAAGAAAAAATAGCACCGTCTCGTGAGGCTGTTTTTAAGGAAGCTTTCAGGGATTTCGAAGTAAAAGAAAAGATTTCCAAGGAAAACGGGCAGGTTTTGACTTATCGGTACATACCCTATAGAGCCGAGAAAGCAGAAGGGCTATCGACAAACAGAGTTGTAGAAATCGCATACTATGATGTACCTGTTGCCGGTGTTCTTGTTTCTTACAGAAATGAATTTATCTATCAAATTATCGCGATAAGTATGGTAACGATTATTCTTTCGATAATTATTGCACGTATGATTTCAAGGCCGGTTCATTTGGCTTTCCATGATGTGCTGACAGGCTTGAAGAACCGCGCTGCATTTGAGGATTCTGCAGTTGAATGGCTGCGCCGTAAGAAAGGGCCGCTGCAGTTTATGATTATTGATTTGGACAATTTCAAGTTGGTAAACGACTCTTTAGGGCATGGAGAAGGAGACCGGCTCCTCAGGCAGGCAGCTAAAATTATTGAAAAAGAAAGCGGCAGTGAAAATCTGTCTGCACGAATAGGCGGAGATGAATTTGTCGTTTTATTCTCCAGGCTGACTGAGGAAGAAGTGAAGGAGCGTGCTGAAAACATGCTCGGGTCAATGAGAGACTGCTTTAGTTATTTGGAGAAAGATGATATTCACTTATCGATCAGCATAGGAATAGCGATTGCGGATACGAAAGATACGATGCATACACTCTATCATAAAGCAGATGTAGCCTTGTATCACTCTAAGAAAAAAGGAAAGGATCAATATTCCTTGTACCATTATTTAGAGACCTGAAAAACGGTTATATGTGATGACTTTTTTCGTCTAATATTAAATGGTTCGTTTTTTAACAGACATTGCTTAATTGAATCAATAATATCCTGGACGTGTCAATGTAAGCATGTAACTCCTCCTAAACCGTTCACACGGTGTTTATCCCTTCATTTTCCAGCAAAACAAGGTGGAAAGAAAGTTTTTAAGATAAATCTGCTTCATAAATTGCCCCACTCCTATTAAATGAGGTAGGATAGAGGAAGCAAACTCTTTACAGAGCGGGAAGAAGGAGAAATTGAATGAATATAGTAAACGGCAAAGCACAAGAATTAGTAGATCCAACAGGAATTATCGAAGGTCAGAGATATGAATTTCTTTTGACAGTTAAACTGGATGAAGAAGACGAATTATTCAATGAAGACGGCACGGGACTGAAAGTGCTTTATTCGGTCAGAGACGGCCAGCGTAAAATGCTTACATACCAATTTTACGAATTGGCAACGGACAGTGTTTACGACGTGGAATGGGACGATGAAGAAAAGGCTGCAGTAGAGCAGTACTGCCTGACAAATTTTCCGGAGATGTAAAACAAAATAGATGTTTTTATTCACTAAATAGTAGATAATATAATTGGAATATATGCAGTAATCTCAGTAGTTTCACATTAATGAATTGGTTATAGGAGTGTTTTACATGAATGAAGAAATAGTGGATATCACGATTATCGGCGGCGGACCGACGGGATTATTCTCATCTTTCTATGCTGGTATGCGTGAAATGTCTGTAAAAATTATCGATAGTCTGCCACAGCTCGGCGGACAATTGATTGAGCTGTATCCGGATAAATATATCTATGATGTAGGAGGCTTCCCGAAGATTCTGGCAAAGGATCTTGTGGCGAACTTAGTTACACAGGCGCATTATGCCAAACCGGAAATTATCTTGGGAGAAGCAGCGGTTTCTGTAGAGAAGAAAGACGATTATTTCATCTTGACTACGGATAAAGGACAGCATCTCACACGTACAATATTATTGACTGCAGGAATCGGGGCATTCCAGCCGCGTAAAATCGGTTTGAAAGAAGAGCCTGTTTTTGAAGGAAAGACACTGCACTATGGCATTAAGGACCTTTCTTTGTTTAAGGATCAGAATATCCTCGTCTGCGGCGGAGGCGACTCTGCACTAGATTGGGCTCTGATGCTTGAAGATATCGCTTCCCAAGTGACACTCGTTCATCGCAGAGAACGTTTTACAGCTCATGAAACGAGCGTCAATCAGCTTCATAATTCATCGGTCAATGTATTGACTTCACATACTGTGAGCGAAATTCACGGCGACGGTGAAAAAATTGAGAAATTAATTCTGACTGAAAAAGGCGGGGACACAAAAGAGTTTGAAGTAGATCATGTAGTGGTGAACTACGGCAACATTTCTTCTCTCGGTCCGTTGAAAGAGTGGGGGCTCGAGATGGAGCGCAACTCGATTGTCGTTAATTCACGTATGGAAACCAACATCCCGGGCATTTTCGCAGCAGGCGATGTAACCACATATGACGGGAAAGTGAAATTGATTGCGGTTGGTATGGGAGAAGCGCCGATTGCGATTAGTCACGCTAAATCATTTATCGATCCAAAAGCAAAACTTCAGCCTTTGCACAGTACAAGTGTATTTGGCTAATATGAAGAGAAACGGCCTGTATGACTTGTTCATGCAGGCTTTTTTATATGCAAAATCAGTCTGAATTTCATGATAATGAAACCCTTTATAACTAATCACGTATAGTAAGTAACGAGTTTCTAATACAGGGAGGGAATTAAATGAAGCAGCTGTATATCAAGCAAAAAGTATTCAGCATGGCGGGGAAATTTACAGTGAAAGATCAGAATGAACAGGATGTCTATTATGTAGAGGGAAGCTGGATGAAATTCCCTAAAACATTTTCGATAATGGATACGCAAATGAATGAAGTGGGACTGATCACCAAAAAAACGTTCAGTTTTCTGCCGACCTTTTTCGTTGAAGCAGAAGGGCAGGAGACAGTGACAATCAAAAAGCAATTTACTTTCTTAAAATCTGCTTACTCCATTGACGCGGCGGGGATTGAAGTTAGAGGCAACTGGTGGGATATGAACTTTGATGTTACACAAAACGGAGAAGTCATCGGGACAGTAGATAAGCACTGGTTTACATGGGGAGACAGTTATCAGATACAAATTATGAAGGAGGAAATGGAAACATTGATCGTAGCTTTAGTAGTGGCGATTGATTGTGCGAAAGCCGATCAGGCTGCATCCAGTTCTGCAGCTTCGATGTAAGGGCAGATTATGCAGATGAATAGAATGGGAATTGCTCGAAGAAACGGCGTACGGGTGGAAATTCTAGTCAGAGTGCATCAGCGCCCGCAGTACGTACATACTAGGTTTGATAAGAGACCAGGAGGGATCATTTTTGAAAAAGGCTGTCTTTCTTGACCGCGACGGGGTCATCAATGAAGTTTTGACCGAGCGGGTTAAATTTGTAAACCGTCCGGAACAGTTGTTTTTTCTGCCTGATACAGCAAAAGCAATCCGGATGCTGAATCAAGTGTTTGATTATGTATTTGTTGTCACCAATCAAGGCGGCGTAGGCTTGGGCTTTATGAAAGAAAAAGAGTTACAGAAAATTCACAGCCATATGATTGCAGAACTTCGAAAAGAAGGCGCTGAAATCAAGGAAGCCGTTTATTGTCCGCATAAACCGAGATCAGGCTGCGCATGCAGGAAACCGAACAGTAAGCTCATTGAAGATCTTGCTGACAAATATGATGTGGAACTTGCTTCTTCTTATATGGTGGGGGATACGGACACGGATATTTTAGCCGGGAAAAAAGCTGGAGCCAGAACCGTATTCATTGGAAACAGTGATCCGCTTGCCGACGCAGTGTATCCTGATCTCCTAGGTGCAGCTGAATGGATTTTGAATGACAGTATGTGAAAAAAGGTAGGGGGATCTAACATGAAACTGATCGGCAGACTTCCTTTTAATTGATTGATCTGCAGTTCGAGAGGGCAAAGGCTAGCAGGTGTACAATGCGAGGAGGATGGAAATGGCAGTACAAATTAAGCGGGCTTATGAGAAAGCTGATAAAAAAGACGGCATGCGAATTCTGGTGGATAGAATCTGGCCGCGCGGTGTCAGTAAGGAAAAGGCGGAGTTGGATGAATGGCTGAAAGAAGTGGGTCCGAGCAAGGAACTTCGTAAATGGTTTGACCATGACGCCAATAAATATGAGCAATTTAAAAAGAAATATAAGCAGGAACTGAAAGAAAACAGCACACAGCAAGAAGAACTTGAAAAGCTGAAGGAATGGACAAAAGAACATAATAAAAATCTGACGCTTATATTCGGCGCGAAAGAAGAAAAGTACAACCAGGCAGCTGTCTTAAAGGAAATACTGGATCATCAGTAAACTTCCTAGCGTTAGGCTAGAAAGAGAAAATCCCCTGTGACTCACTGCACAGGGGATTTCTTGTTTATTGTTCTATCTTTACTGGATCAGCGACTTTAACTAGCTGCTTACCTAAATTTATTCCTTCGAAAAGCCCAAGAAACGCTTCCGGAATTTTCTCGAAACCATTGACGATTGTCTCTTCATATTGCAGTTTTCCTTCTGAAAGCCACTTGCCTAATTCAGCTCCGGCAGTGCTGAAATCTGCTGAATAGTCACCAACCGTGAAGCCTTTCATTAACGCGCTTGTTTTGATCATTGCGGAATGAGGACGCGGGCCGAGGTCTTTTTCTGTCTTATTATAACCAGATATCGCTCCGCATAATGCAATACGCGCGTGGTTATTCAACAGTTCGAATACTGCATCTGTCACTTCGCCGCCAACATTATCAAAATATATATCAATTCCGTCAGCTGCTGCAGCTTTCAAGTCATCACGGAAACTGTCTTTTTTATAATTTACGGCTTCATCAAATCCCAGATCATTTTTCAGATAATCAATTTTTTCTTGTGAACCTGCAATCCCGATGACTTTCGCGCCTTTCATCTTGGCGATTTGACCGACAACTGAACCGACTGCTCCGGCTGCTCCCGATACTGCGACCGTTTCCCCTGCCTGCGGTTTACCAATATCCAACAAACCAAAATAAGCTGTCAGTCCGGTCATACCTAAAATGCCTAAATGTGCAGTAATCGGTGCTGCAGCAGGATCGATTTTACGAATGTCTTTCTCGGCGGCTGCAGTGTATTCAGCCCAATTCAGATTTCCTACAACAAAGTCTCCCGGTTTGAAAGAATCTGAATTAGATTCAATCACTTGGCCGACCACTCCGCCAACAATTACTTCGTGTAGTTTAAATGGCGGTATATATGATTTTACATCTTGCATACGTCCGCGCATATAAGGATCAACTGATACGTAAAGTGTCCGGACGAGCACTTCATTTTCATTGATTGAAGGCATCGGTCTATCGACAAAATCAAATGTTTCCATTGTCGGAAGTCCTTTTGGACGGTTTGCTAAATGAATTTCCTGCTGTGTTGGCTGTGTCATGTGAATTCCTC
The DNA here is from genome assembly GCF_023707945.1 of Sporosarcina sp. NCCP-2331. NCBI lineage: Bacteria > Bacillati > Bacillota > Bacilli > Caryophanales > Caryophanaceae > Sporosarcina > Sporosarcina sp. NCCP-2331. The sequence continues at coordinate 72,011 of NZ_BRCD01000021.1, read as the reverse complement.
CAGTTTTCTTCGTATTCTTATCTTCAAGCTGTATACAGTAACAAGCACTCACTAAAAGTAAGTAGGTATTAAGGTTACTATTAGTAAGTTTCAATGTCAATCAGAAGGCACTTTACTGAAAAAACGTCCGTTGTGACTTCTTACTGGTCAGGATACATAATCTTTCCTGCAAATAAAATAATATCTGCCTCCTGCTCTCGGATAGTCAGGAAAAATGGACGATCGGCTCGCAATTTAAATGTCTCTGCGGGTGCAGATGCCTCAGATACTCCGACAGAAGTCACTGCAGCGGCTTCTGTGCCGTCTTCGTCGACCGACAGAAAGGTTTTCTGCTTTACTTCGCTTACAAACAGCGATTTGTTTTCCACAGTGAGTTTGCCAAGCTCTGCCTGATCACTAAATGCGCGCTCCATTCCCAATTCACTGAGCAGACTGTTCAACACGGCTTCATATTCAAGTTCAAATCTAGGCAGTTGTACTGTTCCTGTCTGTTCCTCAAATGTCTCCATCCACATACGATGCTTTTCAGACGTCCAAGAATTCAAAAATACATCGATATTGCTATTTTCTTTCGGTACATAAATATCCATAGTCATTTCACCTTTTCCATAAGGAAGTGATACTGCCTGAAATTCATCGTTTTCCATATAAGGCACAGTCTTCTGTAAACTCATAAATGGAACAGTCGCTTCGGAACCGTCTTCCAGATGAAAGTTTCCATCGGCAGTAGCTCCTGCACTGAACGGATAAGTCCAGTCTGCTTTAAAATATACGGCATTCATCAGGTACATTACCAAATTCCCTGGCAGCTGCGGTTCGACAATCTCCTCAATTTTACCGTTAGTTGAATCCGATGCCCATTGATTGATACGTTCTGCAGATTTTCGTTTGCTGACATCAATTTCTTCAGCGGATCCCAAATAATAGTCATGAATCAGGCTTTTAAAATCATCCTGCAATGTGTAGTTGTCATTAATCCACAAAGAATTAGCGATATGAACGGTTGTATCTTCATCCAGATACTGTATTCGGTCAAGCAGTGATGCATTTGCCCGGTTCAGTTCGTCCGGTGACATTTCATTCGCCTGTATTGCCTGGATTATACCTGCACGTGTTTCTCCTTCAGCTCCGTTCTGCAGCATGGACACGGCCATAAAGAGACTTACCGGTGACACGAATACATTCCCGTCGTCATTCGGTTCGGCATGCAAGGTGAGTTCACGGGCAAGCTTCAGAGATGGATCAGATAACTTTTCCAGATCTCTTTCTTCAAATGAACCGGTGACCTCTTTCCGGGAGATATTTTGATCTGTTTCTCTGCCGCAGGAGACAAGTAAGAGAACTGCCAGGAGAAAGACAATAAATTTATTGGACATATTTTTCAGCTCCTTTACCCAGTTGTCGAATGACCGCTAAAAAAGTTACATAAATGAGTCAATAGATTTGTAAATGAATACGAAAAAAGTAGACATTTTCTGAAAGGCGCCGTACAGTAGACTTATAAACAGACTGAAAAAGTCTTGGCTGTAAAGGAGCTAAATGGATGAAAAAGATATTGGTTGTGGAAGATGAACAATCCATTGTCACGCTTTTGCAATACAATTTAGAGCAAGCCGGGTATCAAGTGTACGTTGCACGTGACGGAAATACAGCAGTCTCCATGACATTATCGGAAAAACCTGATCTGCTGCTTCTCGATATTATGCTGCCGGGAATGGATGGGATGGATGTCTGCAAAACGCTGCGTCAGGAGAAAGTGCATACACCGATTTTGATGCTGACAGCCAAAGGTGATGAATTCGATAAAGTTCTGGGACTTGAACTAGGAGCTGATGATTATCTGACCAAACCTTTCAGTCCGCGGGAAGTCATGGCCCGTGTGAAAGCAATCCTCCGACGAATAGAACTGCAGGATTCGCTCTCCGTAAAAGAACCAGAAGAGCAAGTCGAAGTCAGGGCAGGGAAGCTCGTTATTTATCCTGAAAAAGTAGAAGCGTTCATGCAAGAAAAATTATTGGATCTAACACCGAAGGAATTTGAATTGCTGCTTTATTTGGTCCGCCATTCTGGTAAAGTCCTGCACCGTGAGCAATTGCTGGATGCCATATGGAATTATGAATACACGGGAGATTCACGTATCGTCGATGTTCATATCAGTCATTTACGCGAAAAAATTGAAATTGACACGAAAAACCCTATTTATATCAAGACAATTCGGGGGTTTGGCTATAAGTTTGATACACCTGCCGGTTAATTGTTCTGTATACATAATAAAGTTGAGCTGCCCATAAAAAGGCAGCTTTTTTCTATCTATATAAGTTGTATTAAACTTTTTACATCGTAAGGAAGCTATGTTCTATCTACTCAGTTGATTGAAGTGCAAGGCGGCGACTCTGGGAGGATCAGCCCGACAGGTGATGACAACTTAGGGGAGCGAAGCGACCAAGTTGGCTCACCGCGGGCCCTCCAGAACGCGTCCGCCTGGAACGGAAATCAACGGTACTAGGTAACTTATAGAATGCTTATTTATTAATTCCACTTATATATACAGAACATTTACAAAACCTTTACGTTTCATCCATCATGGCTTAACATCCATAGATTACATTAGATATGCAGCTGAAAGTTGGCTGACAACCATATGAGTAATCGAGGAGGCACCATCAATGAAGAAAAGCAATCGATTTACACTGTTGGCATTTGTTTTACTATGCACATGGGTAATGGCAGCCTGCAGTATAACGAAGGCAGATGGAAGTCAGGAAAAAAATAATTCCAATGAGACTGACTCAGCATCGGAACCGATTACAGCGGTAGGTTCGAGTGCATTGCAACCTTTAGTGGAAGCTGCTGCTCAGCAATACACGGCAGAAAATCCGGGCGCAGTCATTAATGTACAGGGCGGCGGCAGCGGCACTGGATTAAGCAAGATCAGTGAAGGTGCAGTTGATATTGGAAATTCTGATATTTTTGCGGAAGAAAAAGAGGGCGTGGATGCAAGTGCTTTGACAGATCACAAAGTGGCTGTAGTCGGCATGGGTCCTGTTGTTCATAATGAAGTGGGTGTGGAAAATGTCAGTACGGAAGAATTGATTGGAATCTTTACTGGTGAGATTACAAATTGGAGTGAGCTTGGCGGACAAGATCAGGACATCATTGTTATTAATCGTGCACAAGGATCAGGGACACGGGCTACATTTGAAGCATTTGCTTTACAGGGGAAAGAGCCTATCGAAGCACAGGAGCAGGACTCATCAGGGACTGTCCGTAAGATCGTCAGTGAAACACCCGGTTCAATAAGCTATCTGGCATTCTCGTATTTTGACGACTCTACAGCTGCTCTGAAAGTCAATGGGGTGGAGCCGAATCAAGAAAATGTGGAAACGAATGACTGGGAAATCTGGGCATATCAGCATATGTACACAAATGGCGAGGCAAAAGGACTTGCGAAAGACTTAATCGTTTATATCCTTTCAGCAGAAGTTCAAGAGCAACTGCTTCCTGAAATGGATTACCTGCCAGTGACAGGTATGAAGATTGAGCGGGATGCAGAAGGCAACATCACGGAAAAATGAAGCCATCCTATTGATTCCGCTGCTTGAAAGGAGAATAGATCGTGGCTAAATTACTAAAAGAGTCCGAGCATCCGCTATATCGTAAAAGTAATAAAATGCGTATGGAGAGGGCAGGCAAATGGATTACCTTTGTGTCTGTCGTTCTGACCGCAGCTATCACAGTAGCCATTTTATTGCTCGTTTTCACAAAAGGACTTTCGACATTCGCAGTAAATGATGGAAGTTTGAAAGAATTCTTGACGGGCACAGAATGGAATCCCGGAAAAGTAAGTGAGATGGGGAAACCGATTATCGGAGCGCTTCCTTTCCTGGCAGGTTCATTGGCGGTGACAGGCATATCTGCTGTCATCTGTGCGCCGATCGCAATAGGTGCAGCAATATTTATGAGTGAAATATCGCAAAAAACAGGGAAGAAAATCATGCAGCCGGTAATCGAGCTGCTGGTGGGAATTCCTTCGGTTGTTTATGGTTTTATCGGTTTAAGTGTAGTCGTTCCCCTGTTGCGGGAAGTATTTCCCGGGAGCGGTTTTGGGATCGCGGCTGGAACCATTGTTTTATCAGTCATGATTTTGCCGACTGTCACGAGTTTATCACTCGATGCAATCCAATCCGTCCCGCGTTCATTGCGGGAAGCATCTTTGGCACTGGGTTCGACGAGGTGGCAAATGATTTATCGAGTGGTCTTGAAAACAGCGAAGCCGGGTTTAATGATGGCGATAATTTTTGGGATGGCCCGCGCATTCGGTGAAGCACTGGCTGTTCAGATGGTTATCGGTAACGCTGCCGTTATTCCACATTCGCTATTCGAACCAGCTTCGACGCTGACGAGCATTTTGACGATGGGTATGGGTTATACGGTGATGGGGCAAGTGGAAAACAATGCCCTTTGGTCTCTTGCTCTCATACTTTTGCTAATGTCACTGTTCTTTACACTGGCGGTGCGGATAATAGGAAAGGGGAGGACTGTCCGATGAATGCCAAGAGAGCCGATCAACTCGCAACTGTCTGTCTGTATGCAATTGTCGGAATCATCGTTACGCTGCTTGCAGGATTGCTGGGATTCGTTTTTGTAAAAGGAATTCCTCAGCTCAGCTGGCAATTCATTACCTCTCCGCCGCAAATCTTCAAAGAAGGCGGAGGAGTAGGACCCCAACTGTTTAACTCGTTTTACTTACTCGTTCTGACCTTGCTGATTTCTGTGCCTGTGGCAATAGGCGCGGGTATCTACTTGGCGGAATATGCAAAAGACAATTGGCTGGTTCGCTGTATTCGGGTACTGATTGAAGTACTGTCATCTTTACCTTCAATCGTCGTCGGATTGTTCGGGTTTCTATTCTTCGTGTTGTATTTAGGATGGGGATTCTCTATTTTATCAGGCGCACTTGCACTTTCGGTGTTTAATTTACCACTGCTCGTGCGGGTAGTTGAACAATCGATCAGCAATGTTCCTAAACAGCAGAGAGAAGCTGGCTGGGCACTTGGTTTTTCGAAATGGGAGACAATAACGACCGTTGTTCTGCCCGCGGCTCTGCCGGGTATCGTGACTGGTGTCATTCTGGCTTCTGGACGTGTATTTGGTGAAGCGGCCGCGTTGATTTACACAGCAGGAATGAGCACGCCTGCAATAGATTTTACAGATTGGAATCCGCTATCGCCGGTTTCACCTCTCAATCCATTCAGACCTGCAGAAACAATGGCTGTACATATTTGGAAGATTAATGGTGAAGGTATTATGCCGGATGCATCTGCCATTTCAGATGGTGCTGCGGCATTGCTGATCATTTCTATTTTAGGATTTAATTTAGCGTCACGTTTCATTGGAAGATTGATGTTCAAAAAATTAAGCGCCGGTTAATGAGGAGGACGCATATGCAATCGATGGTATTACATCCTGCCGTTATGAAAACCAAATCGATGAGAGTTTCAGAGGGATCGGGTTTTGCAGCAAGCTCTGCACTGCAGACGAAAGAACTTTCTGTATTTTACGGCGAGCATCAGGCGGTAAATCAAGTCAGCATTTCATTTCGTAAGCAATCCGTCACTGCACTGATCGGTCCTTCGGGATGTGGCAAATCAACATTCTTACGCGCTTTGAACCGAATGAATGATGATATTGACCAATGCCGTGCAGAAGGAGAAATTTATTATGAAGGAATTGAACTGCATTCTGAACGCGTGAATTTGCATGAAGTGCGCAAACAGATCGGTATGGTATTTCAGCGGCCTGTGCCTTTTGCTAAATCTATTTTCAAAAATGTAGCATCAGGACCAATGCGCCATGGTGTGAAAAAGCAGTCAGAATTAGAGGAGATTGTAGAAGACAGTCTGAAGAAGGCAGCTTTATGGGATGAAGTAAAGGATCAATTGAATACATCTGCATTGCGGTTATCAGGCGGTCAGCAGCAAAGGCTGTGTATCGCAAGAGCGCTGGCCATGCAGCCGAGTGTGCTGTTGCTCGATGAGCCTGCATCTGCGCTTGATCCGGTATCGACTGCGAAAATTGAAGAGCTGATTACTCAATTAAAAGCAGATTATACGATTGTCATTGTCACGCATAATATGCAACAGGCAGCCCGAATATCTGATGAAACAGCTTATTTCTACATGGGAAGAGTAGTTGAGCATGGCCAGACAGGACAAATCTTTACTAATCCATTGCATGAACAGACAGCTCATTATATCAATGGACGAATCGGATAGGAGGAAGGGAATGTCCCAGACAGCTGCACCAATAAAGATGCCGGCAATTCAAACAGAAGATTTGCAGTTCCACTATGATTCACTGCACGCGCTGAAAAACATCAATTTGAAGATTGAACGTAAACAGATCACCGCATTAATTGGACCGTCAGGATGCGGCAAGTCAACATTTCTTAGGACACTGAACCGAATGAATGATTTAATTCCGGGTATCCGTACGGAAGGTGGCATCTGGATTGACGGTGTAAATATTACCGATCGTTCAACAGATCCAGTGGACCTCCGAAAAAAAGTGGGCATGGTCTTTCAGCATGCTTCTGTGTTTCCTGGTTCAATTTACGAAAATATCGCCTTTGGACCAAGGATTCATGGCGTGAAAAGTAAAAGAGCATTAGATGATCTAGTAGAATCAAATTTGCGTTCTGCTGCTCTTTGGGAAGAAGTAAAGGATCAGCTTGGCAAACCGGCAGCCGGTTTATCAGGAGGGCAGCAACAGCGTCTGACCATCGCCAGAACCCTTGCAACCAAGCCGGATATCATTCTGATGGATGAACCGACTTCCGCACTGGATCCCATTTCCACAGCAAAAGTCGAAGAGCTTATCAAGTCTTTGAAAGAGCAATATACCATTGTCATCGTGACCCATAATATGCAGCAGGCCGCACGCATTTCCGATTTCACCGCTTTTTTTCTGAATGGGGAAGTGAAAGAGTTTGGAAGTACAGAAGCTGTTTTCTCACGTCCTGCCCATCAAGAGACAAAAGACTACATAGCAGGAAAGTTCGGCTGAATATTTATGTAATCAGCAGCAGAACGAAAAGATCCAAAAATCTCGAGTCCTCACCAAAACGTGTGCTTGAAAGTTTTGACTGTGATTGAGCAATATAGAGTAAGTGGAAAAAATACCGTTACCCTGCGTTCCAGGCGGACGCGTTCCGGAGGGCCCTCGGTGAGCCAACTGGTCGCTTCGCTCCCTTTAGTTGTCTCATCCTATCGGGCTGATCCTCCCGGAGTCGCCGCCTTGCACTCCGGTACACTGGCTGGTTTTTCAGAACTTTTTATGTGAGTTGCAGTATGAGCATACTATTTGAGTTTAATACGATAGGTAAGGTACTTATGCATTACTTATTATTCTGCAAAGGCTAAGATTCCTGTGATCAATGCGTTTGCAAAGTCGGGAAACGGAACCATGCAAACTAATTCTTTACTCTGCAAAAAAGCAGCATGACATACTTTCACTAACACCAGCGAAGGCGCAACTGCGGGGTTAGCCGTGGCTATGAGACTGCTGGCACGCTCTTCGCCAGTAGGCTCATAGCGTAAGGCAATCCCCCAGCGCCGAAGCGGGTTCAAACTGCAAACTCACACTTCATTCAAAACTCCTGCAAAGTCGAGTAACGAAACTTGCACATACTAAATCCATACCCTGCCAAAATGCGGCAGGGTTTTCGCCATATGTACGTGACAGATTGCTTCTTTTTTGTGTTGCCGTGAACAGAGCACTAGGGAAGATAAATGAAAACAGCCAGTATCCATGAAGGAAACTGGCTGTCTGTTATTAAGAAATTTTTTCGCTTGAACGCAGCTCTTCAATTTTTGCCATCCGTGCATCAAACTCATCAACAGTCAAATTATGTTCAACGAAATACCGGTTACGCGGATGCGTGCGGCACTCGTCTGAACAGCTGCGCATATAGAAATGCTCATTCTCTTCAGAACATAGAATTTTCGCGTTGCATTCAGGATTCGCACAGTTCACATAACGCTCGCAAGGTGTGCCGTCAAAATGATCGCGTCCAACAATTACATGTTCCACTTGGTTGATAGGAACTGCAATACGCTCATCAAATACATAACATTGTCCATCCCATAACTGTCCTTTGGCGACAGGGTCCTTGCCGTAAGAAACAATTCCTCCATGCAAGTGTGCTACATCCTCAAAGCCCTCGCGTTTCAGCCAGCCTGTGAACTTTTCACAGCGGATTCCGCCTGTACAATAGGCAAGAATCTTTTTGCCTTCAAGTTGTTCCTTGTTTTCCAACACCCATTCCGGAAGATCACGGAAGTTTTCGATATCAGGACGGATTGCACCGCGGAAATGACCCAGATCGTACTCGTAATCATTTCGTGCATCTAAAACGACTGTATTTTCATCCTGCATTTGCTCTAAAAATTGATCAGGCTCTAAGTATTCACCTGTTAATTCCAGAGGATTGACATCATCAGGCAAACTGAGATTGACAATTTCATTTCGAAAGCGCACATGCATTTTCTTGAACGCATGGCCGTCTGCTTCGTCGATTTTAAACCAGATATCCGCAAAACGGGGATCAGCTTTCATATGCTCCATGTATGCGTCCGTCTGTTCAACCGTCCCGGAACATGTACCGTTGATACCTTCTGCACCAACTAGGATTCTGCCTTTTAAACTGTGTTCCTTACAAAATGCCAAATGCTGAGCTGCGAATTCTTCGGGCTCTTCAATTGTGACATATTTGTAAAATAATAAAATACGATATTCTTTCTTTTCCATTCTGATTACCGCCTTCTGTTTTCTCTTTGCAATAGATAACAGCCGAGATCGGTGTGTATCAAAGGGATTTAATCTCCCTTGTACTCGAATTTGCAAGAAACGAGCCTTAGGTATTATATCACAAATCAGTTTTCTGTAAAAGTGTTTATCCATTTAGCTGTAATTTTTCTTTTGAAATTGGCTGCTGAATTACAATGAAATTCTTGTTTAGTTATATTTTTATTGTATACTGAGAACTAGACATATTTTTATAGATTTCGCTATAAAACTACCACAGTTGACTAATTTAGCTAGTAATCTTTTTAGTTAAAATGAAAACATTTTTAATTTTTTAGCGGAACTTTGGAAAAATCAAAAAAAGGAGTCTTTCTATGAAATTTAAAAGAAGAAAACGCCGTTCACTATGGATAGATGTTGCGTTTTCAAGTGCAATTATGGCAATGACTGCTTTTGCGTTGCTGTTAATCTTCAATACATCAGACAGTTCAACAAGTGCCTCGCCTAATAAAATAAAAGAAGAACCTAAACCGGAAGTCTTGATTAATTCAAGTGATTCTAATTTTCCTGGTATAAAAATAGTGACAGAAACAACGAATGATCCGAAACAGCCTTTTGCAATTCAATATCCGCAAAGTGAATATGAAGAATTTAACAGCCGGATTTTAGAATACATAGATCAATGGAAAACACGCTATTTTGAGAATGACGAAAATCAGGATGCGTCTGCAAAAGAATTGAATATTTCATTTGAAACGGTTCAGAATCAATCAGGTAATTATTCTTTCGTAATACTTGCTGCGATTTCTACAAGTGAAACGGATATAGATTCAGAAATCCGTACATTCCATATTCAGCCGGAAACAGGCAAAGAAATTAAAATGGCGGACTTGGTGGGACAGGACGTGGAGAAACTGAAGCGTACTGCGAAAGTTGTTCGTGACCACATTTACCAGAATCCTGATTTTAAAGATGTTCTGCTTCCTGAAAATGTCTGGCAGCCAACTGAGCCGCTTTGGAGAAATTATCAAAACTTCGCCTTAACCGATCAATCAGTATTGTTCTATTATGGAGCAGGCGTCTTTACGGAAGAATCAGAAGGTCCAGTCACAGTTGAAGTCCCTTTAGAAAAGTTAAATCCCTTCCTGGCTGCAGACTATCAGGTAGAAATAACGGAAAAGCCTGCAGGAAAAAAAGTGGCACTGACATTTGATGACGGTCCGGATCCGAAATCTACCGTAAGAATTCTCGAGACATTGAAAAAATACGATGCAAAAGCAACATTTTTCATGCTTGGAAGCCGTGTAGAATATTATCCTGAGATCGCTCAGCAAGTTGCTGAAGCAGGTCATGAACTGGGCAACCACTCATGGAATCACCCTTCATTGACTAAATTGCCGGATAAAAAGTTATATGATGAAGTGCAGGGAACGACCGATATCATCAAGCAGGTAACAGGTGAACCCGCAACTGTCTTCCGTCCGCCCTATGGTGCGGAGAATGAGCGTGTTAGAGCAATTACAAATCTCCCAGTCGTGTTATGGGATGTTGATACATTAGATTGGAAACATCATGATCCACAAAAACTGTTGGCTAAAGTGAAAGCACACACGCGAAACGGCAGTATCGTTCTGATGCATGATATTCATAAATCAACAGCTGACGGACTCGATTCTGTGCTCGCATATTTGCAGTCGCAGGGCTATACATTTGTAACAGTATCTGAACTTGAAAATTATTAAACTAAAGTTGTTTCATTGTTTTTCTTCTGACAATGGAACAACTTTTGTTTTGCGGCAGTCCTATTGAGCGGAAGCAGGACATACAGTAGTTGAAACCAGAATGTGAAAACAACTGAACGATGTAATTTACTGTAGACAGCGTGACATACTGTTAGGAATGAAATTCATTGGAGGAATAACGGGCATGGAATGGAGAAATTTATATCGAGGATTTTTAATGGGCATCAGTGACTTGATTCCCGGTGTAAGCGGTGGAACTATAGCATTTATATTAGGTATCTATGATCAGCTGCTGGTCTCAATCAGCGGATTTTTCAGTAAAGACTGGAAAAAACATATTGGCTTTTTGCTGCCTCTGGGAATCGGAATGGGAGCGACAATCATTTTATTCAGTAAAGTGATTTCTTATTTATTGAAGCATTATCATGAACCTACTCAGTTTTTCTTTTTAGGTTTGATAATCGGGGTGATTCCATTCATATCAAAACAGGCAGGACTGCGTAAGAATTTTAAACTGCATCATATTATTTTCATGATACTCGTTGCTGCAGCTTTGGCTTCTACAGCTTTTGTGAAGCCGCTAGAACCTCTATTAATCACTCATTTGACAATGAAATCAACAGTTATTTTGTTCTTTTCCGGCTGGGCGGGAAGTATGGCCATGCTGTTGCCTGGAGTCAGCGGTTCATTCGTTCTGTTGCTGATCGGAGTGTATTCGACTGTAATTACAGCTATTTCAGATTTTAACTTTCCGGTTATTATAGCTACGGGCTGCGGGATTATAGTTGGATTTATAGTAAGCAGTAAACTAATTCGTTTTTTACTGGGACATTTTCGTACAGGCATGTTCACAGTAATTATGGGCTTGATTATCGGTTCTATTTTCGTTATCTTCCCAGGAATTCCTGAAAGCGGAACGCCTTACGTCATGAGTATTATTGCAATCATTACAGGTCTGATTGTAGCCAATATTTTAAATGGAGTAGGGGAAAAGGCAGCATGAAAAACGCTTAGAGACCAAAAGTCTCTAAGCGTTTTTTATCGCCGATCAGTTATCCACGATTGTTGTGGTATTTTCGATATCTACGTCAGCCATTGGGATTCCAAGAGCTTTTGCAACACCTTCACCGTATTTTGGGTCTGCCAAGTAGCAGTGACGGATGTGTTTAATTTTGATTTCAACAGGAGCATCGCCCATATTGCGTGCGGTGTTGCCGAATAAACGCTCTTGTTCTTCTGTGCTTAAAATATTGAACAACTTCCCGGGCTGTGTGAAGTAATCGTCATCATCTTCACGGAAGTTCCAGTTGTCCGCATCGCCATGAATTTTCAAAGGAGGCTCTTTGAAGTCCGGCTGTTCTTGCCATTCACCGTAGCTGTTTGGCTCATAGTGTGTGGTAGCGCCCATATTGCCGTCTACTCGCATCGCGCCATCACGGTGGAAACTGTGGAACGGACATTTTGGCGCATTAACAGGAATCTGATGATGATTGACGCCCAAACGATAGCGCTGTGCATCGCCATACGAGAATAAACGTCCTTGCAGCATTTTGTCAGGAGAGAATCCAATTCCGGGAACGATCGCTGCAGGGGTAAATGCTGCCTGCTCCACTTCTGCAAAGTAGTTTTCTGGATTACGGTTTAATTCAAATTCTCCAACTTCAATTAAAGGGAAATCTTTTTTGTACCAGACTTTTGTCAGATCAAATGGATTGTACGGCATTTCATTTGCCTGTTCCTCAGTCATCACCTGAATATACATCTTCCATTTCGGGAAGTTGCCGTTATCGATGTTAGACAGCAAATCACGCTGTGAACTCTCACGGTCTGTAGAAATCGTTGCTGCAGATTCTTCATCCGTTAAATTATGAATGCCTTGCTGGGAACGGAAGTGGAACTTGACCCAGTGACGTTCGTTATTTGCATTGATCATGCTGAATGTATGGCTGCCGAAACCATGCATTTCACGGAAGGAACGGGGAATTCCACGGTCACTCATAATGATGGTAATTTGATGAAGCGCTTCAGGCAGGGAAGTCCAGAAATCCCAGTTATTTTTCGGGCTTCTCAAATTTGTTCTCGGATCACGTTTCACTGCATGATTCAAGTCAGGGAACTGCAGCGGGTCCCGGAAGAAGAAGACGGGTGTGTTATTGCCGACTAAGTCCCAGTTACCTTCTTCTGTATAAAACTTCAGGGCAAATCCGCGAATGTCACGTTCTGCATCAGCTGCACCGCGTTCACCGGCAACAGTCGAAAAGCGTGCGAACATTTCTGTTTGCTTGCCAATCTCTGAAAAAAGTTTTGCTTTCGTATACTTGGTAATGTCGTGAGTTACAGTGAAAGTGCCATATGCGCCTGAACCTTTCGCATGCATTCTGCGCTCCGGAATTACTTCACGATCGAAATGTGCCAGTTTTTCTAAAAGCCAGACGTCCTGTAAAAGAAGTGGCCCGCGCGGCCCGGCTGACATAGAGTTTTGATTATCAACTACAGGAGCACCTGCAGCGGTTGTTAGTTTTCTTCTTTGATAATTGTTTTCGTTAATTGACATTATGAATTCCTCCTGATTTATTCATTTACTACTTATAATCCTAATTATAGCAGACTGTTAAACAAAAGTGAACAGTTATTTATAATAATTATTACTTAGTAATTAATATCTCTAAATAAAAGTTATTTACTGATATATATTTCATCATAAATTGTTGCCGGCTATTTGTCTAGAATAATGAATTGTGCAACGAAGAATGAAAGATTGATGTATAATAACGAGAGAAATAGTTTGTCTGAAAGGAATGTTGATCAATGAAATCAGCGAGTAAAATGTTTTTGATGTTTACAGTCATTGCAGGATTGTTGTTAAGTGCTTGCAGTGAAGAAAAGAAAGAGATAGAAGATAAGCCCGAATTGGATAAACCCGCAGAAGAAGCAGTAAAGATTCCTGCACTGTCTGATGAAGGATTTTTCGAAGATTTACATAGTCGATTAACAAATGAAGGTTTTACAGTTAGCGAACCTCTGGAAGCTGATCCTGAACTTTTTGGGGCAGAAAGCGGAATGACCCTTCAAATAAATGGGGAAAAGCTGATGCCGCTGCACGTATATAAATTTGCTGATTCAGATGAGCGTCTATCTGAAGTAGATGAAACAGGTTATCTTCATATAACTGATGAAACGAAGAATGAACGGATTGCCGCCAAACGAAAAGAATCCTTCATTATATATTTGCATAAAGGGCATCCAGATTATGAAGAAGTAATGGAACTGCTCGAAGACTTGTAAGAATTCAGCCTCATTTACATCTAACCGCCAATTTTATCCTCTATCCCTCATGTTTCAGCGGTAAATATGCCCTTGTTACAAAGCCGCCATAACTTACGTACATTTCTGACATAAGTTTGCAGCTTTGTAACAGGAACTCCGCACATTGTTCACGAACTAAATTTCGAACTGCGTTACGCTAGGTAATAGAAACAAGTTCGAAAGGAGCCCGTGAAAAATGGAAGAAGTCTTATTAGCCAGAATCCAATTTGCCTCCACAACATTATTCCATTTCATTTTCGTGCCGTTGTCTATCGGCCTGGCACTGATCATTGCGATCATGCAAACCATGTATGTAGTGAAAAAAGAAGAAATCTATTTGAAAATGACGAAGTTCTGGAGTGTGTTTTTCCTCATCAACTTCGCAATCGGCGTGGTGACCGGAATCATACAGGAATTCCAATTTGGGATGAACTGGTCGGCTTATTCAAGATTCGTCGGAGATATATTTGGCGCTCCGTTAGCAGTGGAAGCTTTACTCGCATTTTTCCTGGAATCCACATTTATCGGCATATGGATCTTCGGATGGAATAAACTGCCGAAGAAACTTCATTTAGCCTGTATTTGGCTGGTTTCTATCGGTACCGTTATGTCAGCATTCTGGATTCTTGCCGCCAACTCATTCATGCAAAATCCGGTAGGTTATGTATTGCAGAACGGACGCGCGGAAATGAATGATATTTTTGCATTACTGTCCAATGAAAAGTTATGGGTCGCATTTCCGCATACCGTTTTCGGAAGTTTTGCGACAGGTGCATTTTTCGTTGCGGGTGTAAGTGCATGGTATTTAATTAAGAAAAGACAAACAGATTTTTTCAAAAAGTCCTTGTCGATTGCACTGGTTGTCGGCATGATATCGGGACTCGGAATCGCATTCTCCGGTCACTCCCAGGCCCAATACTTAATGCATGCACAGCCAATGAAAATGGCCGCTGCAGAAGCGTTATGGGAGGATAGCGGTGATCCGGCCGCCTGGACGCTTTTCGCGAATATTGATGTAGAAAACCGAGAAACTACCGGACGCATAGACATTCCTTATATGCTCAGTTATCTGACATACAGTGAGTTCACGGGGAAAGTAGAAGGTATGAACAAACTGCAAAAGAATATGGAAGTCATCTATGGAGAGGGCGACTATATTCCGCCTGTTAAAACAACTTTTTGGAGCTTCAGAATCATGGTATTTACAGGCGGTATTCTATTAGGGCTCGGCGCATTCGGTCTGCTGCTCATGTACCGCAAAAAAATCACAGAATCCGTCTGGTTCCTGCGTCTGCTGGTTCCCGCCATATTCCTGCCGTTCATTGGCAACTCATTCGGCTGGATTATGTCTGAAATGGGTCGTCAGCCATGGGTGGTGAATGGCTTAATGAAAACAACTGACGGGATTTCACCTAACGTATCAGCGGGCCAGATTCTGTTCTCGCTCATCTCGTTCTCAACTATTTACACAATTCTCGGAATCATTATGGTCATTTTGTTTATAAAGTTCATCCAGCTTGGACCTGAAGAAAGACCGCAGGCTGATGTCTCCGCAAATGACCCGTTTGAAACAGGAGGTGCCGGACATGCCGTTAAGTGATATTTGGTTCATATTGATAGCAGTCCTGTTTATTGGGTTCATCTTTTTGGAAGGTTTCGACTTTGGGGTCGGAATGAGTACGAAGTTTTTAGCGAAAGACGATTTAGAGAAACGAGTAATTATGAACACCATCGGCCCAGTCTGGGATGCCAATGAAGTTTGGCTCATCACAGCGGGAGGGGCTATGTTTGCTGCATTTCCTCACTGGTACGCAACCGTCTTCAGCGGTTTCTACATGCCATTCGTCATTTTGCTGCTCGCTCTGATTATCAGAGGTGTAGCTTTTGAATTCCGTGGAAAAGGCGACTCGGAAGCATGGGTGAAAACCTGGGACTGGGCAATTTTTATCGGAAGTATTCTGCCGCCGTTTCTGTTCGGTGTATTTTTCACCAGCTTGATACAAGGACTGCCGATTGACGGCGAGATGAATATGTATGCGACATTCACAGACTTCGTCAATGTCTACACTGTCATTGGAGGAATTACATTCGTTGTATTGTCATATCTGCATGGATTGCTGTTTATTAGTCTGAAAACAGTAAGCAGCCTGCGTGAGCGTGCAAATGCAGCAGCGCTTAAAGTGTATGCGTTGACCGGCGTTTTCATTCTGCTGTTTATGATTTTCACATACTTTGATACAAATGCCTTTACAGACCGCGGAGCAATCATCATTCCGATGTATGCCGCAGCAATTCTACTGTACGGTTTGCTGTTCTTCTTCCTGAAGACGAAGCGGGAAGGCTTGAGCTTCATGATGACAGGGTTAATCTTAATAATTGTCATGGCTAGCTTCTTCATCGTATTATTCCCGAATGTAATGATCAGCACGATGGATCCGGCGTTTAATATGTCGATTGCTGAGGCGGCGTCCGGAGAATACTCATTGAAAATCATGACCGTTGTCGCATTTACTATGGTGCCGATCGTTTTGGCGTATACAATTTGGAGTTATTACGTGTTCCGTAAACGATTGACAGGTGATAAGGAGCATCTAGAATACTAATGGATAAAAACTTGCTTCACTACAAAGGAAGTAAACAAGCGATGGCGTTGATTGGGCTGCTGACAGCAGTTCAGTCAATCGCCATTATTTTTCAAGCGATCTATTTAGCGCGGGCAATTACACAACTGTTCCAAGGTGCCGACGGAAGTGCTGCGCTTCAGTCTTTTGTGATATTTGCCGTCGCTAATAGTAGCCGTCACTTTATTCAGTGGGCAAAAGAACGGATCTCTTATAAATTTGCTGACCGCACAGCGAAAGAATACGAGCAGCTGCTGCTTCGGAAAATATTTGATTTAGGCCCGCAGGCAGTGGGGAAATACGGTTCGGGGAATTTAGTGACTCTTGGCTTGGAAGGCGTGCCGAAATTTCGTAAATACCTGGAACTTTTGCTACCGCGTTCTATGTCCATGGCTATCGTGCCGGTCGTCATTTTGGCGTATGTGTTTACGCAGGATAAAATGTCCGCTATTACCCTGTTACTTGTACTGCCGATTCTAATTATCTTTCTTATTTTGATCGGAATGGTTTCCAAGAAAAAAATTGACGAGCAAATGGATACGTACCGATTGTTATCACGTCACTTCGTCGACTCATTGCGGGGAATTGTTACTCTGAAATATTTAGGACGGAGCCGTGCGCATGAACGGTCGATAGCTGCGGTAAGTGACAAATATCGAATTGCGACAAACCGTTCATTGCGCTTTGCGTTTTTATCTTCATTTTCACTTGATTTCTTTGCAAGTCTGTCAGTAGCCGTCGTAGCGGTTGAGCTTGGTTTGCGTTTGATAAATGGTCAAATGCTGCTGGAACCTTCGCTTGCGATTCTGATTTTGGCGCCGGAATATTTCATGCCGGTACGGGAACTGGGTAATGATTTTCATGCCACAGCAGACGGGAAAGACGCCAGCGAACAAATCCATGCTATCTTGGATGAACCTGAAATCATGAAGCCGAAAGCCGTCACACCTATGAAAAAGTGGGATGAAAACTCCAATTTGGAACTTAGGGATATAAAAGTCCAGATAGAAGGGCAGACCGTACTGGAAGGTTTGAATCTGATCCTGCAAGGTCATACGAAAATAGGGGTAATCGGCCATTCTGGAGCTGGCAAGTCTACATTGATCGATGTATTGTCAGGCTTTACGGTACCGACTGACGGCCGTTTTGTAGTAGATGAAGGACCGCTCCCTCATTTAGCACTGGAGGAATGGCAGGATCAAGTCGCTTATATACCGCAGCACCCGACAATTTTTCCTGACACGGTAATAAATAATATTCGATTTTATGAACCTGATGCTTCACTGACAGAAGTACAGGAAGCGGCAAAACGGGTGGGGTTGGATCAGTTGATCGCTGCATTTCCAAACGGTTATGAAGAAAAGATCGGAGCGGGAGGACGTGTGCTGAGTGGTGGAGAAGAACAGCGGATTGCTGTTGCCAGGTCACTATTGCAGCGACGTCAAATTTTATTGTTTGATGAACCTACTGCTCACTTGGATATTGAAACAGAGCATGAGCTGAAACAACTGCTTCTTCCACTGCTCGAAAACAAGCTCGTCGTATTCGCAACTCACCGGATTCATTGGATGCGGGAGATGGACAGGATTATTGTACTGGAAAATGGAAAAGTCGTAGAGATGGGTTCGCATGATCAATTACTGCAGACTAACGGGGCGTATTGCAGATTACTGGAAGCACGCGGAAAGGGGCATGCCGTATGAATCTTTATAAGCGTCATATCTTTCCGTATGCCAGAAAGTATCGGAAAACGCTGTGGTCTACTGTCATTTTAGGAACATTGACCATTTTATCTGCCGCTATGTTAACTTTTGTATCCGGTTATTTGATTTCAAGGACATCAGAGAGGCCGGAGAATATCTTGCTCGTGTACATTCCTGTTGTCGCTGTACGCACATTCGGGATTTCACGTGCTGTGCTTCGGTATGTGGAACGGCTGCTTGGCCACAATGCAGTATTGAAAATCATTGCGGACATGCGTGTGCAGCTGTATCACGTGTTGGAACCGCAGGCACTGTTCATTCGTTCTCGCTTTCAAACAGGAGATTTACTCGGTACGCTGGCAGATGATATTGAACATCTACAGGATGTCTATATCCGGACATTATTCCCGACTGTTATCGGCTTGTTCTTATTCAGTTTTTCGGTGATCGTACTGGCTGTTTATGATTGGAAGTTTGCGATCATCATGGCGCTTTGTCTGGCAGTCGTTGCATTTGTCTATCCGATGGCTTCACTCTATTTAATGAAAAAGAATCAGCGGCAGTCGAAGAAACTGCACAGCCGTCTATACAATACGATGACGGAAGGAATATTCGGACTGCGTGACTGGATGATCAGCGGGCGGAAAGAACAATTTTTATCTGCATTTCACGAAGAGAGTCATGCAAGTCATGAGATAGATAAAAAACTGGCATACTGGCAGCAGTCGCGAACGGCACAGTTGCAAATATTCTCAGGGCTTCTCGTTTTAGTAGTCGGCCTCTGGGCAGGTCAGCAAGCGGCGGATGGTTCTCTGATGCCAACTTACATTGCGGCATTTACGTTAGTGACACTGCCTATTCTAGAAGGAATAATTCCAATCTCTCACGCCATTGAACGCATGCCGGCGTATGAAGCTTCCCTGGAACGAATCCACCGTATTCACGAGCAGGGTCCAATGAATGAGCAGCAGGCAATCAAAGCGGTCGATGTGGCTGATGTCACCATAACACTCACCAATGCGAGTTATCGATATGAAGGGCGTTCGGAAGATGCTGTGCATGATGTCACATTGACGATTCGTCCAGGGGAAAAAGTAGCTGTACTAGGTAAAAGCGGTGCCGGAAAATCTACTCTCATTCAGCTGCTTCTGGGTACAATTGAGCCGACAGAAGGAACCGTTTTAATTAATGAACTTCCAGCTGCCAAATATGGCGATGACATTTTTGAAGCGATGAGTGTGCTCAATCAAAAACCGTATCTTTTTGCGACAACGGTTGAAAATAATTTGAAGCTGGGAAATTCATCAGCAACTGAAGGAGAAGTGCAGGAAGTTGCAAAACAAGTAGGCTTGTTTGACATGATCCAATCACTCCCTGCCGGTATAAAAACACAGATGGAAGAGACGGGACAGCGTTTTTCAGGAGGAGAGCGCCAGCGTATCGCACTTGGTCGTATTTTATTAAAGAACACACCAGTAGTCATTTTGGATGAGCCGACTGTCGGACTGGACCCTGTCACGGAATATTCATTAGTGAATACTCTTCATCAATCCCTTCAAGATAAAACTGTCGTCTGGATCACGCATCATTTGATGGGGATGGAGAAGATGGACAGGATCCTATTTATGGATGACGGGAAGCTGGTCATGGACGGTACACACCTGGAGCTGCTTGCTTCTAATGAACGATACCGTCAGTTATATGCATTGGATGAAGGATTAACATGATATTCTAAACAGGCGTTTGCGATTATAGGGTAAGTGGAGAGAGATCGTTCCCCTGCGTTCCAGGAGGACGCTTTCGAGAGGGCCCTCGGTGAGCCAAGCGAACAGCGAAGGGTTCGCTTTGCCGTATTTCTGTGTTCTTTGCAGAAATTAAGGCAATACCGAGTCTCTTCTACACGCTACTTTCGCTTCGCTCCCCTAAGTTGTCTCATCCTATCGGGCTGCTCCTCCCCGAGCCTTCTGGAACGAAAGTACACTGGCTTGTTTTTCGAGATTTTTTTGTGAGTTGCAGTATGAGCATACTATTTGAGATGATTACGATAGGTGAGGCATTTCATGCTTTACTTATTATTCTGCTAAGGCTTGGATTCTTTTGATCAATACGTTACGCACTTTGCTAAAAATCAATATGATATTCTTTCTACATACCAGCGAAGGCGCAACTGCGGGGGCGGCCGTGGCTGTGAGACTGCTGGCACGCCTTTCGCCAGTAGGCTCATAGCGTAAGGCAATCCCCCAGCGCCGAAGCGGGTCCAAACTGCAAACTCACACTTCATTCAATCTTCCTACGAAGTCGAGCAACGAAACCGTGCTAACTAAATTCACGTCCTGCAAAAGAGCAGTATGACATACTTTCATTAACACCAGCGAAGGTGCAACTGCGGGGTCGGCCGTTGCTATGAGACTGCTGGCACGTTCTTCGCCAGTAGGCTCATGGCGTAAGGCAATCCCCCAGCGCCGAAGCGGGTTCAAACTGCAAACTCACACTTCGTTCAAACCTCCTGCAAAGTCGAGCAACGAAACCTCACATACTAAATCCATTCACTGGAAAACTTCTATTACAATTTGCTAGTTTTCATTATAGGTTGGAAACATATCCACTTTCCGGTAAATTGCACAGAATTTTCGTGACAAAGCCCTATTCATAGCTTACTGTGGTTATAGAAGTTTCATCATGCTGATTGGAGAGCAACAAATGAAAATGACGAAAAATAGCTGGCTGAAGATGATTTTGCCTCTTGTGATCGTAGGATTGCTGGTTCTGACAATCTCAGATTATCTTTCGACGAAAAAGGCATTAAAAATCCAGATAGAAGAAGAAACGATTGATATCCTAAACAGTTTCATTTCGGAAGTAGATACTTTTACAACGAGAAGAATTGGCGATGTTGAACTGATGGCAGATTACATACCATACATAGCAGAAGATAAAGAAGAAATTGCAAAGTTTTTAATAAGACAGCATGAAATTATGGATTACTTTTCTGCGCTTGGCTTTATCACACCGGACGGAAATATTATCGCGGCCGACGGTTCAAAATTGGAAGTAACAAAAAAAGAGTCTTTCAAACGTGCGCTGCAAGGAGAAATTCTTATCAGTGAGGTATTTCCTTTAGCACAAGATCCGGAAATTAAAGTGTCGTCCATAGTGGTTCCGGCAGAAAATGAATCAGGAGAGGTCATTGGCGTATTATCAGGGCTAATTAATATTGAAGATATCATCAGAGATATTACGAACAGTTTTAATTTGCCTGGTGCGGTGTATTTTGTCAAGGACAGTGAGGTGGTTTACTCTTATCCTATAAACAGGCATACTGCGTTTTCATATAAAGACCAACTGGAACAGATTGAAAGAGAAAAGTACGGGACCATTCATATGAATGATTCAGGACATCTTCTCAAGTATGGTCAGACCGTTTCAGGTTGGACGGTGATAGCCGACTCTTTGGACAACCCAAAACTGGATGAACTATCAGCTGCCTTTATAAGAATGTTCTTGCTGGTATCCTTAATCGTGTCAGTCGGAATAATCATTTACTATTATATTTCTTATGTGGAAAAACAAGCAGATGTGGCTTTAAGAAAAGACTTATTGACTGGATTGCCAAACCGATTAAAGCTCAGAGAGGATATCAACAGAAAAAATGCCGAATGGGCAAAGCAGAATCTTGCAGTTTATTTCATTCGGCTGGACCGCTTTTCTGACTTAATGAAACAAGTGGGATATCAGACAGCTGATCAGCTGTTGCAGAAAACAAGTGGATTACTGGATGAGTATGAGCGGAGAGGCCGTTTGTACCGAATCGATTCTGAGCAATTTTTATTTGTTATCGAGAGTGCTTGTCAAGAGGGGACTATGGTAATCGGGGAAGAACTGGTGCAGCTGCTTCGGCACAAAATTGTCGCACCCGACGATTCAAAAGTCCATGTTTCGGTCAGTGTCGGTGGTGTAATGATCAGTCAAAATGCAAATGAAGAGACATTGGGAAATGGGGTCTATGCTTGTCAGGAAGCAAGCAAAGCGGGCGGCAATCAATTTCTCTTATACGATGAAGCAATGGACGTCCGCAATAAAGAACTTCGGAAAATGGCTCGCTGTCTAAGCAAAGCTCTTGAACTTAATGAACTCTACATGGTATATCAGCCGATTTATAGTATTGATGAAAAGCGCATTGTCGGTTTTGAGTCATTGATTCGCTGGAATTCTGCTGAACTTGGTGAAATAGGCCCTTTTCATTTCATACCACTTCTGGAAGAAGATGATGCCATAATCGAAACGGGGCGCTGGATTATGCGAACGGCAGCACTGCAGGCAATTGAATGGCGAAATGCTGGTTATGAACGGTTTACGATTAATGTCAATGTATCAGTCAAACAGTTGCATCACGCAGGATTTTTAGACGATGTGTATGAAATGCTGGAAGAAACAGGTGTAGATCCATCGATTCTAATTTTTGAAGTGACGGAATCGGTTATTGTGGATGATGTTGGTTCAGTGGTCCGTATTTTACAGACGTTGAATGAAATAGGCATTAAGACGGCAGTAGACGATTTTGGCACAGGATATTCATCCCTCTCATCCTTAACAACGCTGCCGTTCCAGTATTTGAAAGTAGATAAAGCATTCATTGATGACGTGGAGCGCAGAGAACCGGGTTCGGAGGCGATATTGAAAGGAATCATCCATATTGCGAAAGCACTCAATCAGACGACTGTACTGGAAGGCGTTGAAACACTTGAACAGCTGCAGTTACTGAAGTCTTTCGGAGCACAGCGCATTCAAGGTTATTTCATCAGTAAACCGCTTCGTGTGGAAGATGCGGTTCATCTGATTGGAAAAGAGATGGAGTGGTAGGTGAAAACAAGAAAAAGTGTCATCAAGCGAATATCTTGATGACACTTTTTTATATTTTTAAAAACGGCAGCTGAATGAAGTAGCCGAGAAGAACAAGAATGGTTGTTGAAATTATTATTCCAGGGATGGCGAACAGCATATAGCGCTGCACACTCATACCGCTCATTCCTGACACATAGCAAACGAAATGCCTCATGCCCGGAAGGAAATATCCGATAGTCACCGTCCATGAACCATATGCCATAAACCAACGCTCCACTTTTTGCATACGATGGGGGGAAAGAAACAGATAGCGGCCGAATCGCTGAATCAGCGGCTTGCCTAATTTCCTGCCGAGCATATAAGTGAACAATGTGCCGACCATGACGCCGCAAATAGTAAATAAAATTGCAAAAATAAAATGAAAAGTACCGGCGGATGCTAAGTAACCGGCGAAAGTCACAAGGAATTCGTCAGGCATCGGCAAACCGAAAATACCGAGCGCTAAAAAGATAAATATCGAAAAATATCCATAATGCGCTAAATACTCTTGTATATGTTCCATCGAAAAACCTCATCTGCTTAGAATTGCCACTCTCCAATTTTATCACCTGT
The DNA here is from genome assembly GCF_023707945.1 of Sporosarcina sp. NCCP-2331. Taxonomy (NCBI): domain Bacteria; kingdom Bacillati; phylum Bacillota; class Bacilli; order Caryophanales; family Caryophanaceae; genus Sporosarcina; species Sporosarcina sp. NCCP-2331. Next base: position 48,380 of record NZ_BRCD01000021.1, on the reverse strand, counting down.
TCGCACTTCTGTAAAAGGCAGATTTACAGGAAGCAGAGCTTTTTTGTTTTCGAAGAATAAAATAACAGTAGAGCCAAATGCAAAATGACCGAAATCTTCACCTTTGACACAGTCTTTGGAAGAATCTAAAATGCGTATACTATTAACGTTCAATGCACCTACTTTGACAACTGCCACACGTCCAAATGAGCTGTCGATTTCTGAAATGATGCGGTAATTCGACGAGAAGAGTTCCTCTTTGTATTTAATCCCTAAATCATTGACAGGATAAGATGCCGTACCAAGTGCATAGCGTTTCAGCAGACGTCCTGAAACCGGGTAATGAAAGTGATGGTAATGTCTCGGTGATAAATAGAACAGATAGTAGTAGCCATTTTCATAAGGCTGGGCTGATGCGGAATCGCCAAAAAGTTCTGTCAGACTGTATGCCTGTTCTTTTACAATAAACTTCTGCTGTTCACTGACAGGTCCTGCACAGCTTAAAACGCCGTCAACAGGCGACACAACAGCAGCAGGATCGGAATCTGCTGTTCTGCTGCCAGGCTGTAAAGAGCGAGTGAAAAAATCATTTAAACTTTTATATGAATACACTGGATATTCTGCTTCATGAAGTTGAATATCATAGAAAGAAGCAAAAGGCCTGATCAGCGGCTTGCTTATCCGGGAAGTTGTGAACTGTTTTAACATGGCAGAACTGACCGGATGTGACGTCAATTCGACAAAGGATTTAAAAATTTGTTTTTTCATCTTTTCAACCTTTCAAAAAAGGACTATAATAGGTTAGTTAAATAAGGAGGGATAATATGTTTTCATCCAGATATTTCGATTATACTAAAATAAAGTACCAACTGGCTAATATCATAACACTTTTTAATTTAAGTTTGGGAATTATAGCTATTATACTTGTTATGAAAGGTCACGGCCATATGAGTCTGACATTCATATTCTTGGCTGCTTTGTTTGATCGGTTCGATGGAATGGTGGCTAGACATTATCATACGGAATCTGCTTTCGGCAAAGAACTGGATTCACTCAGTGATTTAGTTTCATTCGGTGTGGCACCGGCCATATTGATTTATGATGTCGCACTTTCACAAACGCTGTGGATCGGTTTATCGGCAGTTATTTTCTACATTCTGGCGGGTGCTGTCCGTTTGGCCCGTTATAATGTTGAGGAGTTTGATGGCTCTTTCTATGGTCTGCCGATCACTGCCGCCGGAGTATTGCTGACACTCGGCTATTTTGCTGCACCGTACATCGCGGCACCGTATTTTGTGATTTTATTGTCAGTACTTGCATGGTTGATGGTAAGCCGGATCCGCATTGCGAAAGTCTAATTCTGCGTCTTGCAAAGGTTCTCTTTGCAGGGCGTTTTTTCATATGACAAAACTTTCACTGCTTCTGTAATTCTGTTATGCTTAAGAAAAAGAAGAAGGAGTGGTCGATATGTCAGGACCGGCTTTAAGACAGCTTCATTCCCATCGGGCAATTCATGAAGGGGGCCTTTCCGGAGCTGTTATGAAAACAGAAGATTTAGTAGAATATTTACAGCAGGGTGATCAGCAGATGGCCGGCAGAGCCTGTGATGAATTACTTGATTATTGGAAGACGAGAGTCATCAGTCACGCAGATGCCGAAGAAGAAGGACTTTACAAAGAAATCTTAAGTGAAAATCCAGAACTTGAAAAAGATATTATTCAGCTGACCCGCGACCATGATTTAATGCGTCTGGCAGTACAGGATATTGACACTCTGCGTGAGGAAGACTCTGTCATAACTCCTGAGATCATGCAGAAGTTCTATGGTCTGATGGTAATCAATGAATTGCATAGCCGTGAAGAAGAGCGATTATTATTTACATCATAACAGCATGATAAAGTAGGAGGTGAGGATCGTTCGGAATCCATTAGATATACTGGAACAATATTTTGGCTATTCTGCATTCAGGGAAGGTCAGCAGCGTGTCATCGATCAAGTACTGAATGGTGATGATACACTTTGTGTAATGCCTACAGGGGGCGGTAAGTCTGTTTGTTACCAGGTGCCTGCATTGGCAATGGAGGGCACCGTTCTTGTCATTTCCCCGCTGATTTCCTTGATGAAAGACCAAGTAGATGCACTGCATCAGCTGGGTATTCCTGCAGCATACATCAATAGCACCCTGTCTTCAGAAGAATATTTCGGGACGATGGATAACGCAAGGGAAGGCATGTATAAACTATTATACGTGGCCCCTGAACGGCTCGAGTCGGAGTCATTTCTAAATCAATTGCAGAAAATGAACATTCCTTTGATTGCAATCGATGAAGCTCATTGTATTTCACAATGGGGACATGATTTCCGTCCAAGTTACCGGAATATCCATCGTATTCTAGATTACTTGAACAGCCGGCCAATTATTCTGGCATTGACCGCAACAGCGACTCCGGAAGTGCAGGAAGATATTTGTCAGCAATTACAAATACCGCCTGAGAGCCGGGTAGTTACCGGTTTTGAAAGAAGTAATTTAGTTTTTTCTGTTGTTAAAGGACAAAATCGGGATCAGTTTGTAAAAGACTATACAAAAAAGAATAATAATGAATCAGGTATTATATACGCGGCGACACGAAAAGCAGTAGAGCAGGTCTACACAACACTGCAAAAAAACGGCATTCCAGCAGCGAAGTATCATGCCGGCCTGCCTGATCAGGAACGTCAGATACAGCAAGATCGTTTTATTATGGAAGAAGCGCGTGTCATGGTCGCAACGAACGCTTTCGGCATGGGGATTGATAAATCGAATATCCGCTACGTCATTCATTATCAGATGCCTAAAAACATGGAGAGCTATTACCAGGAAGCAGGCAGAGCGGGGCGTGACGGTCTTGACAGTGACTGCTATCTTTTGTTTTCATCACAGGACGTGCAGACACAGCGTTTTTTAATCGAGCAGTCTCCCGATCCTGCCCGCATTTCGAATGAAATAAAAAAAATGCAGGTAATGGTAGATTACTGTCATACTGAAGGCTGTCTCCAGAAGCACATTATCACATATTTCGGTGAAAAGGATGCAGAGGACTGCAAACGCTGCGGAAACTGTACAGATACGCGCGAGCAGTTCGATGTCACAGTCGATACACAAAAAGTCCTTTCCTGCGTCATCCGCATGGGGCAGCGATTCGGCAAAACAATGGTTGCGCAAGTGCTGACAGGTTCGAAAAATAAGAAGATGCAGGAATTTGATTTTGAAAAACTGTCTACATACGGGCTGATGAAAGAACGCAAAGCTAAAGACGTAGCAGATTTTATAGAATTCTTGATTTCAGAGAATTATCTTCAAGTGGAGAGTGGCCCGTTTCCAATTATTTTCGTGACCGAAGAGGGCAAGGACGTCCTGCTTGGAAAGGTAAAAGTATGGCGCAAAGGCGAGATGGTTACGACAGTTATTGCGAAAGACGATCCGCTGTTCAATAAGCTCCGTTCACTCCGCCTGAAGCTTGCTCAGGAGGCAGGTGTGCCGCCATTTGTTATTTTCTCAGACAAAACTCTTCGTGATATGGTAGCAAAAATGCCCGCTACCGATGAAGAATTGCTGACCGTTCAGGGAGTAGGGCAAACAAAACTCGAGCGTTACGGAGATGTGTTTTTGGAAGTTATCGACTCATATTCCCACCAGCAAGCATAAAAGGAGCCTGACCAATCAATTATTGATTGGACAGGCTCCTTCTTTTTATTGAGTCGTTACTATCGAACTTGCATCTGTCTGCGAATCCGGCTTGTGGTTTTTCTTAGCTTCGATTTTTCGGCAAATCGCCACAAGCATATAGACAACGGGTGTATCAATCACCGCAACGGCAAATTTAAATACGTATTGTGCTGCAATCAGACCAAGTAACGCGGTAAATGGCATCGTACCATAAAAAGCGATCACAATGAAAATGACCGTATCGACAAGCTGGCTTGCCATGGTAGAGGCATTATTACGTATCCATAACTTCTTCTCGCCATGCTTTTCCTTAAGCTTATGGAAAATCGTTACATCCAAATTTTGACTGACAACATAAGCTGCCAAACTGGCAAGTGTAACGCGAAAGCCCGCTGAAAAAATGGTTTCAAATGCTTGCTGTTCTTCGTAAAAAGGTGCAGCAGGCAGATTAATAGCCAGCCAGATGAAAAACGTCGACAGCAATTGTACAAATAAACCAGTGAAAACGGTCTGACGTGCTGCTTCCTTACCATATGTTTCCGTCAGCACATCTAAAATGGGGTAGGTGCATACATAGACAACGGCTGCTGCCGGAAGCACAATCCAACTGCCAAGGCTGACCAATTTGACTGCTAATATATTTGATAGAATGAGTAAACCGACAAAGGTTCCGCTTAAATAATATCTCATCGTCTGATCACCGGTTATCCACTTTCTCAGGATAGAGATCATGCTGGAACAAACGCTGTTCAGCCATTCCTTCAAATTTCGTCCCCGGTTTTCCATAATTGCAATACGGGTCGATGGATAATCCGCCGCGCGGAGTGAACTTCCCCCACACTTCGATATAGCGAGGCTCCAAAAGATTCACTAAATCCAGCATGATAGAGTTGACGCAGTCCTCATGAAAATCGCCATGATTGCGGAAGCTGAATAAATAGAGTTTTAGCGATTTGCTCTCTACTAATTTTCGATCCGGAATGAAACTGATATAAATCGTTGCAAAGTCGGGCTGCCCTGTTTGAGGACATAAAGACGTGAACTCTGGGCAATTAAACTTTACGAAGTAATCTCGTTCGTGGTGTAAATTATCAATCGCTTCCAGTAAGCCCGGATTATACGAATAATCATAAACTGTCTTCTGATTCCCCAATAACGTTAAATCCTGCAGTGTTGCTTCATCTCTTCCTGTCATGTAAAAAACCTCCTGATTTATTGGTCAGGGAGGTTCATAGACGGGTTGAATTTACTAATCTATCCCAGCGAAAAAAGCGGCTGAAAATAAAAAAACGCCATGTATGGACATGGCGAAATTCATCATCCATAGTTTTTTATAGAGGGTCGCTATGAACCTCTCCCGGACGGGTTATTCTATTCTAGAGAAACATTACTGGATTGTCGAAGTTTTGTCAACAGGCCGAATATCTTGCCGTAAGCCAATGATAGTGAAAATACCAGCAATCAGTAAAATGCCGCTTGCTAACATGAAAGCATGATGGAATTCTAAATTCAGTATACCGATTGCACTCGAACCAACGACCACACCGAATGAAAAGAACGCATAAAAGAATCCGTACGCTTTTCCGCGTGATTCAGGAACTGTGGAGTCGATCAACAAGGAGTTAATCGAAGGGAACAGAAGGGCAAATCCTGTACCATAGACGATCATTGCTGTCATCATGAGTGATAAAGTATCCACTTGGGAAAGGAACAGCATACTGCCGCTCATCAAAAACAATCCAAAAGCCAATGTCAGCATAGGGCGCGCCTTATCAAATATCCGATTGACAGGCAGCAGGAAAATCAGCACTGCCACCAGGCCGAAAACACTCAGCAACATGCCGGTTGTTTTCGCATCATACTGCAGATACTCCACTTTCAAGGGAAGGACCAGAGCAAGTACGCCTTGTGAAAACATCAAGAAGAATGCGCCGAGAAACGCCCGGATAATTCCCGGATGTTTAAAGAATGACAATGGTTTTACAGCTTTTTGAGCTTCTGTCTTTACCTTTCTGACATATGTAAAGGAGCGCAAGAAAATAAAAGCACCGATTGTCAAAAGTACCATGAAGACACCATTGATGGCCATGATCGTAACGACACTCGTTTTAACAGAAACAATTCCGCTGTATGCCGGTCCGAAAATGGCAGCTAATCCAACAAATGCTCCGGAAATCGCAGCATTCCGTCCACGTTTTGAACGTTCAGAGCCATTAGCCAGGAATGTAAACGCAGCTGGAATAATCAGCCCTTCTGTCAGTCCGTGAAGGAACCGAATACCGATCAGCGTGGCAGAGCCTTCAATAAGCGCATAAGAAAACAACGACAAAGCGGAAGTTAGAAGTCCGACAAGAAGAATATAGAACGGTCCTCTGCGGTCAGTCAAAATGCCTGAAATGATGTTTCCGAAAATATTCGCAAATGAATAGATTCCGACAGACAGGCCCACAATGAACGAGGAGTCAACAAGTGAACTCGCAAAAGGGCTGATGACAGGAAGTTGCGAAAATAAATCAAAGAACGAGAAGAACACGATTAGATAGACAAAGAAGCGCATTTAAGATCCCTACTTTACAAATAATTCAACTATCCTCTATTTTACCATGAAACTAACTGAAATGAACGTAAATGCTTTGCGATAAATATTCGCAATCTTGCAACCTTCACGGTAAAATGAGAAAGGTAAATAAGAAAGCAGAAGGGAATGTGTTGTCTTGAATAATAAAATTCGAGTAGGAATTGCAGGATACGGTAATCTGGGACGCGGTGTAGAGTCTGCGATTAGTCAAAATGAAGATATGGCGCTGGTGGGCGTATTCACCCGCAGAGAACCTGAGGATGTGCAATTATTGTCTGATCAAGTTCCCGTTCACAAATTAGACCAAATCGAATCATTTAAAGAAGACATCGATGTCCTGATATTATGCGGCGGTTCGAAAAATGACCTGCCTGAACAGGGTCCTGCATTGGCGAAGCATTTTACGACGGTAGACAGTTTTGATACACATGCGAAAATACCGGACTATTTTGCTGCAGTGGATGAGTCTGCCCAGTCAGCAGGGAAAACAGCCATCATTTCAGTGGGCTGGGATCCGGGATTGTTCTCCATCAACCGTATGATGGGCGAAGCCATTTTGCCTGAAGGAGAAACATATACTTTTTGGGGCAAGGGACTGAGCCAGGGACATTCGGATGCAGTAAGACGGGTAGACGGCGTCAAGGCAGGCGTACAGTACACCTTGCCGGCAGAAGATGCAATGAACCGAGTACGCAATGGCGAACAGCCCGAACTTTCCACAAAAGAAAAACACACACGCGAATGTTATGTGGTTCTAGAAGAAGGGGCGAGCGAAGCACAAGTCCGCGAAACGATTAGTACGATGCCGGATTATTTTGCGGATTATGACACGACGGTGAACTTCATTACAGAAGAAGAGCTTCGCCGCGACCATGCGAAAATGCCGCACGGCGGATTCGTTATCAGAAGCGGTAAAACGGGTGACAGCATAGACCAGGTGATTGAATTTTCATTGAAACTCGACAGCAACCCGGAATTTACTTCCAGTGTATTGGTCGCTTATGCAAGAGCTGCCCATAAATTACAGCAAAAAGGCGATATAGGCGCCAAAACGGTTTACGACGTTGCACCGGGACTGCTGTCACCTAAATCACCTGCAGAGATCCGCAAAGAATTGCTGTAAGATTTAGTGAAAAATAGTAAAGAGGAGGAGAAAGATTTATGAAACTGGATGAAACGTTAGAAATGTTGAAAGAACTGACAGATGCGCGCGGTATCCCGGGGAACGAAAGGGAAGCCCGTGAAGCGATGAAAAAACATATCGAACCTTACGCCGATGAAATCGAATACGACGGGCTCGGCTCATTGATCGCAAGCAAAGCAGGCGATGTCAACGGTCCGAAAGTGATGCTCGCCGGTCACTTGGACGAAGTCGGATTCATGGTCACAAGAATTGACGATAAAGGTTTTATTTACTTCCAGACAGTAGGAGGCTGGTGGTCACAAGTGATGCTCGCCCAGCGTGTATCCATCGTCACTGGCGCAGGAGAAACGATTACAGGCGTCATTGGATCGAAACCGCCGCATATCTTGACGCCGGAAGCACGTAAAAAACCTGTCGACATTAAGGATATGTTCATTGACGTCGGTGCGGTCTCTAAGGAAGAAGTTCTTTCATGGGGTGTACTTCCCGGTGATATGGCTGTGCCTTATTTTGAATTTACCGTCATGAAGAATGAGAACTTTTTACTCGCAAAAGCCTGGGACAATCGAATCGGCTGTGCCATTGCGGTAGAGGTCATGAAACAGCTGAAAAATGAAAAGCATCCCAATCGCCTGTACAGTGTAGGCGCCATTCAGGAAGAGGTCGGGCTGCGCGGTGCTAAAACGGCCGCCAATAAAATTCAGCCGGACATTGGTTTTGCAGTAGATGTTGGAATCGCTGGGGACACACCAGGCGTTACGGCGAAAGAATCTGTCGGCAATTTGGGAGACGGCCCTCAAATCCTTCTATATGATGCTTCTTTGGTTTCTCACAGAGGATTGCGCAACTTTGTGGTAGAAACGGCAGAAGAAATTGGTGTGCCTTATCAATTTTCTACCATGGCAGGCGGCGGAACGGACGGCGGATCTATCCATGTCAGCGGAACGGGTGTACCGACGCTGTCGATCTGTATTCCAACCCGCTACATTCATAGCCATGCTGCTATCCTGCACCGCAAAGATTTTGAGAACACCGTCAAACTGCTCGTGGAGCTTATGAAACGTCTGGATTCGGAAACAGTTAAAAAGATTACATTTGAATAAGTGGATTTTAGAGAAAGCGGCGCCTTTTCGGCACCGCTTTTCCATATGTAAAATGTTATAAAAATTCATTTGACTTCATAATTATACATATGTATACTATTCCATACATACTTCAAATGGATGGCAGGGGAACTATACATGACAAAAATAAATTCCGAAAAATCACTTATCACACAAGAAAGCTTAAAAGGCCGCGACTTCTTGACACTGCTGGATTATTCCAGTGATGAAATTGCTTATTTATTGCAGCTTGCATATGATATGAAACAAGATACGCTGGCGGGAGTGATGCCGCCTTTATTGGCAGGCAAGACGCTTGGAATGATCTTTGAGAAACATTCCACACGCACACGGATTTCATTCGAAGTCGGCATGATTCACTTGGGCGGACACGGCATATTCATGAACGCGCGCGATTTGCAGATCGGCCGCGGAGAATCTGTGCATGACACAGGCCACGTGCTGTCAGAATTCCTTGACGGTGTAATGATTCGCGCAAAGTCGCATAAAATGGTCGAAGAACTGGCAGAGCATACATCCGTTCCGGTCATTAACGGCTTGACGGATATATTCCATCCATGTCAGGCGATGGCAGATTTATTGACGATAAAAGAAGTCAAAGGCGACTTGAAGGGTCTGAAGCTCTCGTATATCGGAGACGGTAATAATGTAGCACATTCCTTAGTTATTGCAGGTGCCCATATGGGGATGCATGTAGCAGTCGCGACACCGGAAGGCTATGAATATAATGCAGCTCTGCTTGAAAAAGCGAAGAAAATTGCCGAACAGAACGGCGGCAGCGTAATGGCGACGTATGATCCAATTGAGGCGGCTGCAGCGTCGGATGCAATCTATACGGATGTCTGGACGAGCATGGGACAGGAAGCGGAGTCAGCGAAGCGTTTAGTAGACTTTAAAGACTTCCAAATCAATGACCAGTTGGTAGGCAATGCCAACAAGGACTATGTGTTCTTACACTGTCTTCCGGCTCACCGTGAAGAAGAAGTGGCTGCTTCGGTAATTGACGGACCGAATTCTTACGTATTCCAGCAGGCAGGAAACCGACTGCACGCACAAAAAGCAATTTTAGCTTCATTATTATAATCAAATGAATGACCGGCTGCTTTCCGTTAGGTGTGGAAAGCAGCCTTTTTACATTGCAGCAGAACTTGATTTGCTATACTATTAGCAACCGATTTGGAGGGGGAAGCTATTTTGCTCACATATTTGCTAGTGTTTTTTGCGGCCGCGGTGCCAGGCATAGAAATCTTAGTGGCGGTTCCGCTAGGTATTGTTCGGGGGTTGCCGGTCCCCGTCGCTATTATATTAGGTTTTTTAGGTAATGCATCAACAATCATACTTGAGATTCTTATTTTTCAGAGGCTCAAAAATTGGTGGGAAAACAGAAAGAAAAGCGAAGTAACTAAGCTTTCAAAGAGGACAGTACGAGCAGAAAATATTTGGCGGCGTTATGGAATACCCGGCCTGGCTCTGCTTGGTCCAATTTTAATAGGCTCTCATTTAGCGGCATTTCTAGCACTTGCTCTCGGTTCTTCCAAAAAACAAACGGCAGTATGGCTATTCATCAGTCTTGCAGCCTGGTCTATAGTGTTTGGAACTCTGACTGCACTCGGAGTGGACGCATTTTTCTGGACACAAAATAAGTTTCAATAGATTCAATGTAGACAGAATAATCAGGTAATGTGTATACTCTATATAATGTACATTTTTTCATAGTAAGGCCAATCTGCGCATAGACTACATCCGGGAGTCCGTCCATCAACTTGCGCACATATTCTTTTCAGTGAATCTTGCAGGACAAGTAATTGATCAGTTGTTCAGACGATGGATTGATGATTTTCACTTTTATAAAAGAGGAGCGGATGGATATGATGCAGACACCACTTATTTTATCTTCATTTATCAGAAGAGCGGAACGATTTTTTCCTAATAAAATGGTGATTTCACGTACGGGTGAACAGACGATTCAGAGATTTACGTACAAAGAGTGGGCGAAAAGAACTCGAAAACTTTCCAACGCTCTAACCGATCTCGGTATGGAGAAAGGCACAAAGGTCGGCACATTTGCTTGGAACCACCACCGTCATTTAGAAGCCTATTTCGGTGTTCCTTGTACTGGAGCGATTCTTCATATGATCAATATCCGTCTGTCACCGGAACATATCGTCTATATTATTAATCACGCAGAAGATGAAATTTTACTAGTTGATGAAGAATTCTTTCCTCATTTAGAAAAAATGGCTCCCATGCTGAAAACGGTGAAACATTTTGTCATCATGAGCGATAGTAAAGAACTGCCTGAAACTTCACTTGAGAATGTGCATTCTTATGAAGCATTGCTTGAAAAAGCTTCCGATGAGTATGATTATCCGGAAGACTTGGATGAAAATACACCAGCTGGTCTCTGCTATACATCTGCGACAACGGGGCAGCCAAAAGGCGTCATTTATACACACCGCGGATTAGTTTTGCATAGCTATGCACTTGGTCTGGCAGATGCAATGGGTATGAGTGAGCGTGATATTGCGATGTCGGTTGTGCCGATGTTCCATGTCAACGCATGGGGAATGCCGTTTGCGGGTGTATTTTTCGGTACAACCCAAGTATTGCCTGGACCGGGATTCAATCCGGCCGTGCTGTTAGATTTAATCGAATCGGAAAAAGTGACAATTACAGCCGGCGTGCCGACAATTTGGCTGGCAGTATTAAAAGAACTCCAGCAAAAATCGCGTGATCTTTCTTCTTTGCGCGGCATTGTCTGTGGCGGGTCAGCGTCACCGAAAGGCTTGATCCGGGCATTTGAAGAAGGCTATAAGATTCCGTTTATCGTCGGTTATGGAATGACGGAAACGACTCCGCTGGTCAGTATGTCTGTACTAACTTCCTCGATGTCGGACTTGACGATGGACGAGCGAATCGATATGCGAGCTACACAAGGCCTGACGATGCCGGGACTGGATACGCGAGTTGTCAATGAAAACGGTGAAGTTCCATGGGACGGCAAAACGATGGGAGAGCTCACGATAAAAGGACCATGGATTGCGAGCGAATATTATAAAGACGAACGTACTGAAGAAGCTTTCAAAGACGGCTGGCTCTATACAGGAGACATTGCTGTCATGACCCCCGACGGCTATCTGAAACTGACAGATCGTACGAAAGATCTGATCAAGAGCGGAGGAGAGTGGATTTCGTCAGTGGATCTTGAAAATGCTCTTATGACACATGAATCCGTCTATGAAGCAGCTGTAATTGCTGTGCCGCATGAAAAATGGATGGAACGGCCGTTAGCCTGTGTCGTAGTAAATGAAAATGTAGCGGAAGATGACAGTAAAAAAGAAGAACTGAAAGAATATCTAAAAGGCCAGTTTGCAAGCTGGTGGGTTCCGGATGAAATCCTCTTCGTAAAAGAAATTCCGAAAACTTCCGTAGGTAAATTCCTGAAAGCAGCACTTCGAGATCAGTTACAAGATCACTATGTAACCAAATAATACAGGCAGTAAAAAAGGGTCTGCACTAAAATCGGTTCTTGAAAACTTGTCATGTCTGTATTGCAAAAATCATGCTGCAGTTAAAACCCGCTTCGGCGCTGGGATTTGCCTTACGCTATGAGCCTACTGGCAAAGAGCATGCCAGTTGTCTCATAGCAACGGTCGACCCCGCAGTTGCGCCTACGCTTTTGCTAGAAAATGTATTTCATGTTGCCTTTTGGCAGAGTGTGAGTTAAGTTGGCGTGGTTTCGTTTCTCGACTTTGTAAACACTTTGACCACAAGGATCTAAATCTTTGCAGAATGCTAAGTATTGCATGAAACGCCTTACCAATCGTAATAGTCCCAGATATTTCGCTCATACTGCCTTCTCGCGCAAAAAAGTATTAAAACACCAGCCAGTGTACCTTCGTTACAGGCAACCTAAGTACGCGACAGGTGCCTTAATTTCTGCAAAAACCACAGAAACACGGCAAAGCGAACCCTTCGCTGTTCGCTTGGCTCACCGCGGGCCCGTAAGACACGCGTCCGCCTGGAACGCAGGGAAACGGTCTTCTACCCACTTACCATTCTATACTGCGTAATCACAGTCAAATCCGTGAAATAGACTTTCAAGCACATGTTTTGGTTTAGAGTCGTAAAAAATCCCTCACTTTATTAATTCAAAGTGAGGGATTTTGTTCTGCTGATTACTGTGCCTGAGCAAATGCCTGAGATAATTCATTGGTCATTTGTTCTTTTTCTGTATCATCTGCACGCTTCCAAAGCTGTTCGAAAAACACACCCAGACCCGGCAGTAGATGCTCTTCACCGCGCTGAATTGCGTCATCAATCACACTGCGAACATCTGAAGAACTATTATCTGTCATATTGGCTGCAATCGCATCACGTATTTGAAAATCCATATTATCATCCTCCTGCACATATCTTTTCCCCGACAGTCGCTAAATATACTATCATTTGGTACACTAAAATAAAAAAGGATGTACTGCCTCTTGAATAAGCGTATCGAATCCACACAAAATTCATTAGTGAAACATTGGAAAAAACTTGTAACCATCAGGAAAGAAAGAGACCAGACGAAAGAGTTTCTTGTAGAAGGCTATCATCTCGTAGAAGAAGCTTTAAAACGGGAAGGCACTGTCATTCAGCTTTTAGTTAGGGAAGATATTGAGATACCTGCTGATTGGCAGGCGCCTATTATTGAAATTACAGCCGCGGTTGCTAAGGAAATATCCGAAACAGAGCAAACACAGGGTGTCTTTGCCTACTGTAAACAGCCGCAATATGATGAAACCCAACAGAAGAATTGGACAAAACTTTTACTCATCGATGCTGTCCAGGATCCCGGAAATATCGGTACGATGATTCGTACGGCGGATGCTGCGGGACTTGACGGGGTGATACTTGGAAAAGGATGTGCCGATCCATATAATCCGAAAACCGTACGCTCTGCACAAGGCTCACATTTTCATATTCCTGTCATTCGAGCAGAGCTTGCGGAATGGCTGATTCATTTAAAAACTAATAAAGTTTCCTTAATAGGCACAGGTCTGCACGAAGCGGTCTCTCTAAATGAAATAAAACCGCAGTCAGACTTTGCTTTGCTGGTCGGCAATGAAGGAAGCGGCGTAAATCCTGATTTGCTTTCGCAAGCCGATCAAGTTGTAAAAATACCTTTATATGGTCAGGCTGAATCAATGAACGTAGCCGTTGCAACTGGTATTTTACTCTATAAACTGCGGACACACTGACTTCACTGTTGAAGGCCTTATCGGATTACGGTATACTATGAGATGAATCAAATAAAAAGCAATGACCGGGAACAGTACATGGAAAAAACACGTTTACAGGAATTTTACACCCCGACTGAAAGTGTAAAAAAACGAAGTCCCATCGAATTCACCCCGTGAGCTGCACGCCAGGACCAGCAATGTAAAGGCGTGCCGGCAAAGGACCGTTATTCCAATTCAAGTGATTTTGCATCATACTTTTTTAGATGCAAACTAATCAGGGTGGTACCGCGAAATCGACCTCGTCCCTTTTATAGGGGCGAGTTTTTTGTTTTTCAAAAACTATTATTGCGAACCGCCACTGAACTAAAGAGAGGAGTTATGGAACATGAAAGAACAACTGCATGAACTGAAAGAACAAGTTATGAGTAAAATCAAAGAATCAAACACCGTGAAAGAACTAAACGACGTACGAGTAGCCTATCTTGGTAAAAAAGGACCCATTACAGATCTGCTAAAAGGAATGGGGAAACTTCCAGCAGAAGAGCGCCCGAAAATGGGTGCACTCGTCAACGAAATCCGTGAAAGTGTTACGGAAATTCTTGAAGAGCGTAAGGAAATTCTCGAACAGCAGGCAATCCAGGAACAGCTTGATAAAGAATCCATCGACGTCACATTGCCGGGCCGTCCAGTAGAACTTGGCAACCATCATCCATTAACACGTGTTGTGGAAGAAATTGAAGACTTCTTCATTAGTATGGGGTATGAAATTGCTGAGGGGCCGGAAGTAGAAAAAGATTACTATAACTTTGAAGCGCTTAACCTGCCGAAAGGTCACCCGGCCCGTGACATGCAGGATTCTTTCTATATTACAGAGGACATTTTATTGCGTACGCATACATCACCCGTGCAAGCTAGAACAATGGAGGCAAAAGAAGGAGCTGCCATTAAAATTATCTGCCCGGGTAAAGTGTATCGCCGTGACTCAGATGATGCGACACACTCTCATCAATTTACGCAGATTGAGGGATTGGTCGTCGGCGAAAATATTCGCATGAGTGATTTAAAAGGCACGCTTGATTTATTGGCAAAGAAATTATTCGGTGCAGATCGTGAAATTCGTTTGCGTCCCAGCTTTTTCCCATTCACTGAACCGTCTGTAGAGATGGATATTTCTTGCTTCAAATGTGGCGGATCAGGTTGTAATGTATGTAAGAAAACAGGGTGGATTGAAATTTTGGGAGCAGGCATGGTGCACCCCAATGTGCTTGAGATGGCCGGCTATAACCCTGAAGAGGTTACTGGTTTCGCGTTCGGTATGGGGCCGGAACGTATTGCAATGTTAAAATACGGAGTGGAAGACATTCGTCATTTCTATACAAATGACATTCGTTTTATTTCTCAATTCCACCGGGCAGAGGCGTAAGGAGGCGTAATGATGTTAGTATCAACAAATTGGTTAAGTAATTATATAGACTGGAATGAACTAAGCGCGGCAGAACTTGCAGAAAAGATTACGCGTGCGGGGATTGAAGTAGACGGCATTATCGACCGTTCATTTGGAATGGAAAATGTAGTGATCGGTTATGTAACGGACTGCGTAAAGCATCCGGAAGCAGATAAACTTCATATTTGCCAGGTGGATGTCGGGGGAGAAGTTACACAAATTATTTGTGGAGCGCCGAATATCGCAGCAGGTCAGAAAGTGATCGTAGCTCGTCCGGGAGCAACTTTGCCGGGCGGCATGAAGATTAAAAAGGCAAAACTTCGTGGAGAAGAGTCAAACGGCATGATCTGTTCACTCCAGGAGCTTGGAATTGAAGGGAAACTGGTTCCGAAAGCTTATGCAGAAGGCATTTACGTGTTGCCGGCTGAAGCTCCGGCAGGGGAGAGTGCATTATCACATCTGGGCCTTTATGATAAAGTATTGGAATTTGATCTGACACCGAACCGTTCCGACGCGCTAAGCATGCTCGGCGTTGCGTATGAAGTCGGTGCGATTCTATCCAAAGACGTGAAACTGCCTTCCATTTCTTATGAAGTGTCATCTAAAAAAGCACAGGACTTTCTAAAGCTGACGGTTGAATCTCCCGAAGATAATCCGATGTATGTCGCGAAAGTCGTAAAGAACGTCAAAGTCGCTGAATCGCCTCAATGGCTTCAAAATACGTTGATGTCAGCAGGCATCCGTCCACATAATAATATCGTCGATGTGACGAACTATGTATTAATGGAATATGGCCAGCCGCTTCACGCGTTTGACTATGACCGTCTTGCAACAAAGGAAATCGTCGTACGACATGCAGATGAAGGCGAGAAAATGGTGACGCTGGATCAGGCGGAACGCACACTGAAAAGTAATCAGCTTGTTATCACAAATGGTAAAGAGCCAGTGGCACTTGCAGGCGTAATGGGCGGAGCGAATTCTGAAGTGCATGAAGGAACTGTGACAGTAGTTATCGAGTCAGCTTATTTCGCGCCGGGATCTGTGCGTCAGACTTCCAGAGAAATCGGTCTTCGCAGCGATGCAAGTGCACGCTTTGAAAAAGGCGTGGATCCGAACCGTGTAGCAGAAGCTGCAGAACGCGCAGCGCAGCTGATGGCTGAACTGGCTGGCGGAGAAGTGTTGGAAGGTTCTGTAGTATTTGATGAACTGGATAAAACTTCAGAACGGATCATTTTGTCACCAGATTATGTCAACAATCGTCTGGGCATGAAGATCCCGATGGACGAAATGAAATCCATCATGGATCGTCTGCAAATCCCGACTGAAGCAATCAACGGCCAGCTCGTGATGGATATTCCTACGCGGCGTCAGGATTTACGAATTAAAGAAGACATGATTGAGGAAATCGCACGGCTTTACGGCTATGACGAGATTCCAAAAACATTGCCGGTTGTAGAAAGTACGCCGGGCGGTTTAACGCCATATCAGGCGAAGCGCCGAATTGTCCGCAGATTTTTGGAAGCGGCAGGTCTTTCACAGGCATTGACGTATTCATTGGCTTCACCAAAAGATGCACAGGCATTTGCGCTTGAAACAGCTCCTGTTACCGCATTGCTGATGCCGATGAGTGAAGAGCGCAGTGTATTGCGCCAAAGCCTGATTCCTCACCTTCTGGATGCAGCTTCTTACAATATTGCACGCCGTAATGAATCAATTGCTCTGTATGAAACTGGTTCTGTTTTCTTAGGTATTGAAGAGGATGGACTGCCGAAAGAAGTTGAGCATGTCGCGGCAGTGCTGACGGGTAAATGGGTTCACCATGCATGGCAGGCAGAGACGAAAAAAGTTGATTTCTTCGTTATGAAAGGGATTGTGGAAGGGCTGTTTGAGCAGCTTGGACTGCTTGAACGTATCCAGTTCACAAAAACTTCTGTCGAAGGAATGCATCCCGGACGCACTGCGACGGTATGGCTTGGTGACCAGTCTGTAGGTATGATTGGACAAGTGCATCCAACAGTGCAGAATCAGCGCGATTTGCAGGAAACGTATGTGATGGAAATGAACTTGCGTGTCATTATGGAAACAGCGGCAGGAGAACTATTCTACGAGCAGGTACCGCGCTATCCTTCCATGTCACGTGATATTGCGTTAGTAGTAGACCGTAATACATCTGCAGCCAATCTGCAGGCAATTATTAAGCAAGCAGGCGGTAAGTTATTGAAGCATGTTCAGCTGTTTGATTTGTATGAAGGTAAAAATGTAGAAGAAGGCAAGAAATCTTTGGCATTCTCACTGACTTACTTTGATCCTGAACGCACATTGACGGATGAAGAAGTTGTGAATACGCATAATAAGGTGCTGGATGCTTTAACTGTTCAGGCTAATGCGCAGCTCAGATCGTAAAATAGGTACGAAAAACCGCAGCCCTCAGATTAATGAGAGTTGCGGTTTTCATGTTGGTGAAATTATTTCTTATAAACCAGCTTCAATGCTTTTTGTGTATTGGCGAAATGCGCTTTCGTTATAGATTGTAAAAAAGGTTCGCCTTTTTTACGAATGATCTGGCAGGCGACCTGATCCACTCTTGAGCCTGCTCCTTTAGGCAATGTCACGCCAGCCGTCACACTCAGCTGATCCATTTGTTCTAAAAATGCTACGCGGGCCAGAATGGATGCGGTCGCTACCGACACATGCAAATTTTCCGCTTTTGTTGAGAACAGCACTTTCTCCTGCACGATAGCCGGCTCATTCTTTAAGTGATTATAGTACACTTTTCTCTCAGCAAACTGGTCAATTAAAATATATTCGGGATACTCAGGTTTGATTTGATCCAGCACTTGCTGTAAGGCCTGGTTATGCAGGATAGCTTTAATCTTTCCCTGGGACCAACCTTTGCCTTGAATTTTATTGTATTTGGCATTGTCGAGTGTCAGAACGCAATGCGGGACGACTTGTTTCAGATCTCCGGCAATTTGCTGCATATAGGTGTCGGTCAGCTGCTTTGAATCTTTCACACCTAGTTCACGTACGAGTTCAATCTTTTCACTGCTGATATAACATGCGGCTACTGTAATTGGGCCGAAAAAATCACCTGTTCCGGTTTCATCCGATCCGAGTACGGACATAACGGCAAATTTCTCGGGCAGGATATCGCCTTTTGTTCCGGAGCTTTTCGCATTCGCAACTGCCGGTGTTGAAGAAGTGCTCCATCGTGCAGCTTCACGTTCCGCACCACCCCCCTGGAATAATACCTTGCCTGAACGATAGGCAGTGATAGAGGTATCAGCTGTTTTGGCAGCGAAAATTACTCCCGGTGCATTACGCGTGATTTTATCTTCCTCATAAAAATTCAGCACTTTTGGCATTTCTTTTTCTGTAAAAACGATGACTTGGTTACTCACTGGATCTTTCACTCGCTTTCTGAGAGGTTTTATTTATTAGTATACCTGAAATATACCTGTATAATGAATGTCGGTATGTTAAACTGCCTGTAATGTCATTATGAGACATTATTGATTCACAACCAATTGTTTTTCATGGTATGATTATGAACAGGGTTTTTTAGAGGAGGGCGGAATAGTGGCAGACAAAGAAAAGGCAAGAGTGGCAGTTGAAATTTATGGACAGACCTATACAATTATTGGCACAGAGTCGTCTGGCCATGTACGTCATGTAGCCTCGCTTGTCGATGATAGGATGCGGGAAATCAGCAAACGCAATCCCTACTTGGACAGTACAAAAATCGCTGTATTAACCACCGTTAATAGTGTGCATGACTACTTAAAATTAGAAGAAAAAGTGCAGCAATTAGAAGAAGAAGTGAAAAAGCTGAAGGGTTGAGAGGCTAGATATGATTGATTTACTGATAATTATTTTATTAGTCGGCGGTTTAATTACGGGTTTCCGACGCGGTCTGATTGTACAGCTCATTCATATGTTTGGGTTGATCGTGTCTATCATCGTTGCCTATATGTACTACAAACCACTGGCAGAAAAGCTGATCCTGTGGATCCCTTATCCAGGAGCGACAGCAGACGCAAAATTAAGCTGGACATTTGATCATTTAGATTTAGATATGACATTTTATCGTTTAATCGCATTTATCTTTATTTTTGTGGCAGTTAAATTGGTGCTTCAGCTAATTGGCTCCATGCTGGACTTTTTGAAACATTTGCCGGTATTAGGCTTTGGTGCGCGCTTGTTTGGTGCAGGTTTTGGATTTATTGAATTTTATTTCATCATTTTTTTCTTTTTGTCGATTCTGGCGATTCTGCCAGCCGAGGTCATCCAGAATTCCCTTCGCCACTCATTACTGTCAAAGGCGATGTTCGAACACACACCGATCATTTCATCGGCAATCAAAAATTGGTGGTTTGTTTACGCAGGCTGATGAAGTACATAAGAACTGACAGCTTCCCGTTTAGCGTGGAAGCTTTTTTAACAGAGTGAGGAGGGTATTGATTTGAATAAAAAGACCATTATACGTACATTTGAAAAAATCGCACTGTATATGGAACTGCTTGGAGAAAATCATTTTAAAGTAGCGGCATTCCGCAAAGCTGCTTCTGTTCTGGAATTAGATATGAGAAGCCTTTCTGAGATGGATGACATACTTTCACTGAAGGGTATTGGCAAAGGTACGGGAGCAGTTATCACAGATTTAATGGAAAACGGGTCATCTGAAGTGCTTAAAGAGTTAGAAAACCAGGTGCCGAAGGGCTTGATACCGATGCTGAATATCCCTGGTTTAGGCGGCAAAAAGATTGCCAAGCTAAGGCAGGCACTGAACATAGATTCAGTAGAATCATTGCGTCAGGCGTGCGTTGAGCAAAAAGTGAGCAAAGTACCGGGCTTTGGTAAAAAGACGGAAGAAAATTTACTGAGAGAAATTGAAGTCCTGGCAGAACGCTCAGGTAAAACACCAATTTGGCAAGTAGAAAAAGTAGTCGATTTCGTCGAAAAAGAATTACAGTTGATCGAAGAAATTGAAAAGTTTCATGTGGCCGGCAGCTATCGCAGACGCGAAGAAGAAAGCTCAGACGTTGATTGGATTCTGGTAACAGAACATCCTGCAGCAGTACGCGAAAAAATTCTTGCTGCACTGCCGGTTGAAAAAGTGATTGCCGGCGGGGATGCCAAACTGTCGATCTCCCTCGATACTGAAAATCCGATAGATGCCGATTTTCGTTTTGTGACCAATGAACAATTCGCTTCCGCATTGAATCACTTTACTGGATCTGCTGCGCACAATGTCCGCATGCGGCAGCTGGCAAAAAGCCGGAAGTTGAAGATCAGTGAGTATGGGGTAGAAGATGAATCGGGCAATGTACAGACCTTCGCTAGTGAAGAAGAGTTCTACGCTTATTTTGATTTGCCATTTATTCCGCCAAGCATTCGTAAAGACGGAACCGAAATTGACCGGGTGAATGAAATTTCACAGCTTGTGACACCGGAATTAATACGTTCTGATCTGCATATGCACACGACCTGGTCTGACGGCGGCTATTCAATAGAGGAGATGGTGGAAGCCTGCCGTGCGAAAGGTTACTCGCATATGGTCATCACCGATCACTCCCATTATCTAAAAGTGGCCAACGGGTTAACACCTGAAAGGCTGCTCGCACAAATAGAAGAAATTCGTACCGTCAGCTCAAAATTCGATGATATAGAAGTATTCTGCGGAACCGAAATGGATATTTTGCCGGACGGGACACTGGACTTTGAAGATGAAATCCTGCAACAGCTGGATTTTGTTATTGCATCTATCCATTCGAGTTTCAATCAGCCGCAGGAACAGATCATGGAACGGCTGCATTCTGCATGCAAGAATCCTCACGTTCACATGATTGCACACCCGACCGGCCGGATTATCGGACAGCGGGAAGGCTATAATCCTGACATGGAGCTGCTGATTAAGTGGGCTGGGGAGTACGGGAAAATATTAGAGGTCAATGCCAGTCCGTACCGTCTGGATTTGCGTACAGAGCATCTTCTTATGGCGAAGGAAGCGGGCGTCAATATTGCGATCAACACGGATGCGCATGCGACCGGGCAATTGGATTATATGCCGATTGGCGTAGAATATGCACAAAAAGCATGGCTGCCGGCTGATCAGGTAATCAATACATGGCCATTAGAAAAATTCATCAAAAATGTAATCCGTAGATGAAAGGAAGTGTAAGACATTGGAAAAACGTGTCTTAAAAACACTTGAATTTGATAAAATTATTCAGCAAGTGACTGCACATTGTACATCGTCAGCAGGCCGGTCGCATGTAGAGCAGCTCGTTCCATCCCATCAATTAGAGGATGTTCAGCGTTTATTGGAAGAAACAGATGAAGGACTGGCATTGCTGCGAATTCGGGGAAATGTGCCAATGGGCGGCATTCATGATATTCGTCCGCATGCCAAGCGTGCACAAATCGGAGCGATGTTAAGTGCAATGGAGTTAGTGGATATTGCAGACACCATCCGTGCCAGCAGAATACTGCGTCAGTTTTTGGAAGCGGTGATTACGGAAGAAGAGATTTCGATTCCGCATTTAATTGGCCGCAAGCAGGCAATGCCTATCCTGACAGGTCTTGAACATGAAATCAATGCAGCGATCGACGATAACGGCAGGGTAATGGACAGCGCTTCTTCTGCATTACGATCTGTTCGGCAGGGTCTTCGTATACAGGAAAGCCGGGTTAAAGAAAGACTGGAAAGTTACACAAGAGGGAAAAACGCTTCCAAGATGCTTTCAGATGCCATCGTTACGATGCGGAATGACCGCTATGTGATTCCGGTAAAAGCGGAATATCGTTCTCATTACGGCGGTGTGATTCATGATATGTCCTCTTCAGGCCAGACGCTTTTCATTGAACCTGATGCGGTAGTTCAAGCCAATAATGAAATACGCAGTTTAAAGGTGAAAGAACAGGAAGAAATCGAGAAAATACTTCTTGCTCTGTCTGCAGAGGTTCAGGCAGTAGCACATGATTTATTTACATTGGTTCAGCTATTAGCCGAAGTAGATGTAATTTTAGCGAAAGCAAAATACGGCACTGCAAATAAATGTACGAAGCCCGAAGTCAATGGGGATGGCTATATGCGCCTTGCAAAAGCTCGGCATCCATTGTTGCCGATCGAAGAAGCGGTTGCGAATACGATCGAATTTGGTGACGAGATCACAACGATCGTTATTACAGGTCCGAATACTGGCGGTAAGACGGTGACATTGAAGACGGTAGGACTCTGCACACTGATGGCGCAGGCCGGATTGCCGATTCCTGTGCTGGATGGTTCAGAAATTGCTGTGTTTGATTCGATTTATGCTGATATCGGGGACGAGCAGTCAATTGAGCAAAGTTTGAGTACGTTCTCTTCCCATATGGTGAATATAGTGGATATTCTGAAGAAATTCGATGACCGTTCACTGTTATTATTTGATGAATTAGGTTCGGGAACTGATCCGCAGGAAGGGGCAGCTCTGGCAATCTCTATCCTGGACGAAGTGCATGGCAGCGGAGCACGTGTGATGGCGACAACACACTACCCGGAATTAAAGGCATACGGATATAACCGACCGGGCGTGGCAAATGCCAGTGTTGAATTCGATATTGATACGCTGAGCCCGACGTACAGACTGTTAATCGGCGTGCCTGGACGAAGTAATGCTTTTGAAATTTCAAAACGGCTCGGATTGCATAACCATATTATTGACCGGGCAAAAAGTTTTACTGGAGAAAATCGGGGAGAAGTGGATTCGATGATCGCTTCACTTGAAACAAGCCGTGTGCAATCCGAAAAAGATGCGGAACAGACGCACGTTCTGTTGCTTGAAACTGAACAGCTGAAAAAAGAATTGAATGCCAAGCTTGCGGAATTTGAAGAGCAGAAGGACCGCTTAACTGAAGCAGCAAAAGAACGCGCGAAGAAAATTGTGGAACAGGCGAAAATTGAATCCGAAGCTGTCATCTCTGATTTGCGCGCCCTTCGTATGACGGCAGGAGCAAGTGTAAAAGAACATGAACTGATTGATGCGAAGAAGCGTCTGGAAGGTGCAGCGCCGGCGGAAAAGAAGAAGAAAGCAATTAAAGCCAAAGCAGCTCCCCGTCCGCTTCAGCCGGGCGACGAGGTGAAAGTACTGGCCTACGGACAAAAAGGTGTTCTGGTAGAAAAAGTTTCAGATAAAGAATGGGTCGTTGAAATCGGTATTTTAAAAATGAAATTACCTGAGTCCGGACTCGAATACATTAAGCCCGAAAAAGAGAAGAAACAAGTGATATCCGCAGCGGTAAGAGGCCGTTCGGGTCATGTAAAGCTGGAATTAGATCTGCGGGGCGAACGTTATGAAGATGCGATTGCACGTACTGAAAAGTATTTGGATGATGCACTTTTATCCAATTATCACCAAGTTTCCATTATTCACGGCAAAGGGACAGGCGCACTGCAAAAAGGTGTTCAGCAATATTTGAAAAAACATTCCCGTGTAAATTCATACCGTTTCGGCGAAGCGGGAGAAGGCGGCTCCGGTGTAACAATCGTTGAATTGAAATAAAATGAAACCTTTCGGCACAGTCAATCGTAAGACAAGCAAGAGAACATAAAGAAGGTGCCGAAATTATGGATCATACGGGTTTTTGGAGTCACCCTTTAGTGGAAACAGCGGGTTATTTCAGCGTAGTTACACTATGCCTGATCGTCTCCATGGTATTATTTGAGGTCGTAACAAAATATAAAAACTGGGAAGAAATTCGAAAAGGCAATTTGGCTGTGGCGATGGCAACAGGCGGTAAAATTTTCGGTGTTGCGAATATATTTCGCTATTCCATTGAGCAGCACAACAGTCTGCCGCAAATGATGGGATGGGGACTGTTTGGTTTTACACTGCTCATCTTTGCCTATCTGCTGTTCGAATTCCTGACTCCGAAATTCAAAGTGGATGATGAAATACAGGCGGATAATCGTTCTGTCGGTTTCATCTCACTCTGTATTTCAGTCGGTCTGTCTTTCGTTATAGGAGCCAGTATTTCATAGGAGATAGCTTATTATGGAAAGATTGATTAAAATTTTGATTGCAGTCTGTATACTATTCGTTTTAGTTGGAGTGTATTGGCTTTTTACGAACACGCCTTGACTTTGGTCTGGTGTGTTTTTTGTTTCGTTTTTTATTGCGCACTGAAGCATAATATCCTTACCGCATGCATGTAATAGAGTAGACGAAATCTTTCTATTTCGGGCTAAAGTAAAGCGCTTTCATATTTATCTTGTAAACTAAATGGTTTATCGATATACTAATGAACAAGGAATATTCAAACAATTAATTACAAGTGAAGGAGTTGTGAAGATGACACAAAAGCCTTGGTTGTCAACCTATCCACCTGAAATTCCGAGAACATTGGAATACGAACAAATTCCCCTGCAGGAATATCTAACGAGGTCGAAAAAGAACTATCCTGATAAAACTGCTATGCATTTTATGGGGAGAGATATTACATTTACAGAGTTTTATGAGTCAGCTTTAAAGTTCGCCGCCTATCTGCAAAAGCTTGGTGTTGTAAAAGGTGATCGTGTAGCAATTATGCTGCCGAACTGTCCTCAGGGTGCTATCGCATATTATGGTATTCTGTATGCAGGCGCAATTGTCGTTCAGACAAATCCCCTTTATACAGAACGCGAAATGGCTTATCAAATGTCGGATTCCGGAGCAAAAGTGATCATTACATTAGACATTCTATATCCGAGAGTCTCGAAAGCTATGAAGGCGACTTCATTGGAACATGTGGTTATTACTGGAATTAAAGATTATCTGCCGTTCCCTAAGAATCTTATCTATCCATTTATCCAGAAGAAAGAAAACGGTGTTACGGTCAAGGTGGAACATCGGGGGATTAATCATTTATACACAGAGATCATGAAATCCACTAAACCTGATCCGGATCATGTATCGTTTGAAAAAGACGATATTGCTCTTCTTCAATATACAGGCGGAACAACAGGACCTCCAAAGGGTGTAGAATTAACGCATGCCAATTTAATCAGCAATGCGGAAATGTGCAGCACATGGCTATATAAAACCGAAGAAGGTAAAGAAACAATTATGGGAATTCTACCGTTCTTCCATGTATATGGAATGACTACTGTGCTGATTTTCGCTGTAATGAAAAGCCATAAAATGATTTTGATTCCCAAATTCGATTTTAAGACAGCTTTAAAAGAAATAGATAAGCAGAAACCTACATTATTTCCGGGAGCCCCGACTATTTACATCGGCCTCTTAAATCATCCGGACTTGAATAAATATGATTTGTCTTCAATAAAGGCATGTATCAGCGGATCTGCCGCGCTGCCGATTGAAGTAAAGGAAAAGTTTGAAGAAGTAACAGGCGGCAAGCTGGTAGAAGGCTACGGACTGACGGAAACATCACCTGTTGTCTTATCTAACTTCGTTTGGGACGGACTCGAAAAAAGAGGTTCTATCGGTGTTCCTTGGCCAGACACGGATGCTTGTGTGCTGGGACCCGGTTCATCTGACTCCCTTCCGTTCGGTGAAATTGGGGAGATCGCAGTAAAAGGTCCTCAAATAATGAAAGGTTATTGGAATAGACCTGACGATACGGCAGAAACGTTCCGGGACGGCTGGTTACTGACAGGGGATCTTGGTTATATGGATGAAGACGGCTACTTTTTTATCGTAGACCGTAAGAAAGATATGATTATTGCGAGCGGGTTCAATATTTATCCTCGCGAAATCGAGGAAGTGCTTTATGAGCATCCGGGTATCCAGGAGTGTATCGTAGCGGGTGTGCCTGATCCATACCGTGGCGAAACGGTTAAAGCTTATATCGTATTAAAAGAAGGACATTCCGTTACAGAGAAAGAATTAGATACGTATTGCAGAAAACAGCTGGCGGCATTTAAAGTTCCAAAGAAATATGAATTCCGTGATGAGCTGCCGAAAACAGCAGTAGGTAAAATTTTACGACGTTCACTTGTCGATGAAGAGAGGAAAAAACTAACAGAAGGTAGTGATACATTAAAAACTTCTTAACAAAATACTTGACTGTAACTGAAAAGTTTACTATTATGAAAATATGAATGAATAATCATTCATATTTTCTTTTTTGGTGGTGAAAGATATTGAAACGGACAAAACCTAAATATAAACAAATCATTGACGCTGCAGTAATCGTCATTGCAGAAAACGGATACCACCAAGCTCAAGTCTCAAAGATTGCTAAAGAAGCGGGAGTGGCGGATGGAACCATCTATCTTTACTTTAAAAATAAAGAAGATATTCTGATTTCCGTCTTCCGGGAGAAAATGGCGATTTTTGTAGAGAACGTTAAAGAAATATTAACCAAAGACTTTTCCACCTCAGAGAAATTACGTGAGGTTGTTGAAAATCATTTCAGAGTGCTGCAGGATGATCCTCATTTGGCGATCGTCACCCAGCTGGAGCTTAGACAATCCAATAAAGATCTGCGTTTCCAAATCAATAATGTATTAAAGGAATATATGATCTTGTTGGATAATTTACTCGAAACAGGAGTGAAACATGAAGAGTTTTCTGTTGATTTGGATTTGCGTCTGGCCCGGCAAATGCTCTTCGGAACGATGGATGAAACAATTACTTCCTGGGTCATGAATGAACAGAAATACGATTTGGTCAGTCTCGCTCCGAGAGTCAGCAATATGTTATTACATGGATATCAGCAAAAATAAGGGTATACTATCAAAGGGGATGTAGTGGATGTCATTGATTAAGATGGAAAAGGATGGTCACATCGCTTTGGCGAAAATAGATCACCCTCCTGCGAATGCACTTTCTTCAAAATTAATCGAAGAAGTGGATCAACTCTTGACCAATGTAGAGAACGACAGTGAAATTCGAGTTGTCGTTTTATACGGAGAAGGAAGATTCTTCTCGGCAGGAGCAGATATTAAAGAATTTACGACAGTCAATACAGGTGACGCTTTCTCCGAGCTTTCGGGCAATGGCCAGAAAGTGTTTGAACGTTTGGAAAGCTTCCCTAAGCCTGTAATCGCTTCCATTCATGGCGCGGCGCTTGGCGGAGGTTTGGAATTGGCGATGTCTTGCCATATCAGATTGGTTACAAAGTCCGCTAAACTCGGCTTGCCTGAATTGCAATTAGGACTCATTCCCGGTTTTGCCGGTACACAGCGTCTTCCGCGTTTAGTCGGTGTCGCAAAAGCAGCAGAAATGATGCTGACAAGTGACCCGATTTCAGGCGATGATGCAGTGCAGTGGGGACTTGCCAATCATGCGTATGCAGTTGAAGAGCTTATGGACGCTACGCTGGAACTGGCAAAGAAAATCTCTCTTAAAAGCCCTATTGCAGTGAAGCATGCGTTACATATGCTGTCCTTTACAAAAGACCGATCCTTCCATGATGGAGTTGAAGCAGAGGCGAAGTCATTCGGTGAAGTCTTTGTATCTGAGGATGCCAGAGAGGGAATACAAGCATTTATTGAAAAGCGTCAACCTACATTTACCGGAAAGTAATTATTGAATAGGAGGTTCTATTAATGAACATTTATGCATTGGTAAAAAGAACATTTGATACGGAAGAAAAAATCTCAATCTCAAACGGTGCTATTTCAGAAGACGGCGCAGAATTCATCATCAATCCTTATGATGAGTACGCTGTGGAAGAGGCAATTCAGCTGCGCGATGAACACGGAGGAGAAGTAACAGTTTTGTCTATCGGTGAAGAAGACGCGGAAAAGCAATTGCGTACAGCGCTTGCCATGGGTGCAGATAAAGCTGTTCTGATCGATGTGGAAGATGACATTGATGAAATGGATGAATTCACCTCTGCTAAAATTATCGCAGATTACTTGAAAGATAAAGATGCAGATATCATTCTGGCAGGTAACGTAGCAATTGACGGAGGTTCTGGTCAAGTCGGACCTCGTGTTGCTGAGCTGCTCGGTATTAACTATGTAACGACAATTACGGACTTGAAGATTGACGGAACTACAGTGACGGTGGTTCGTGACGTTGAAGGTGATTCTGAAACTATCGAAACGTCTCTTCCGTTGCTTGTGACAGCGCAGCAGGGATTGAACGAGCCGCGTTATCCATCACTTCCGGGAATCATGAAAGCAAAGAAAAAACCGTTGGAAGAGCTGGAATTCGATGACTTAGATCTTGAAGAAGACGATGTGGAAGCGAAAACGGAAACAATCGATGTATTCCTTCCTCCAGCAAAAGCAGCGGGCCGTGTACTTGAAGGGGAACCTGCAGACCAAGCAACTGAACTAGTAAAATTATTGCACTCTGAAGCGAAAGTAATTTAATTCATATAGAACCGTAATAGGAGGGACTACATTATGTCAAAGAAAATTTTAGTTTTAGGTGAAGCTCGCGATGGCGAACTGCGTAACGTGTCTTTTGAGACAGTTGCAGCAGCAAAAACAATTTCAGGCGGCGGAGAAGTTGTCGCTGTTTTAATAGGAGATCAAGTCCAGTCACTGGGTGAAGAAATGATTCATTATGGAGCAGACCGTGTTGTAACAGTTGAGCATCCTCATTTGAAGCATTATACACCGGACGGTTTTGGTCAGGCGTTTATGGCTGTATATGAAGATGAGTCACCGGAAGGAATCGTTTTCGGACACACAGCAATGGGTAAGGATCTATCTCCAAAGATAGCAAGTAAGCTGTCGGCAGGTCTGATTTCAGACGTTACGAAAATTGAAGGGGAAGGCGATGATGCGGAATTCATCCGCCCGATCTATTCAGGTAAAGCGTTTGAAAAAGTGGAAATCAAAGACGGTCTGCAATTCATCACAATTCGGCCGAACAACATTGAGCCGCTTGCACATGATGCAGGACGTTCTGGTGATATAACATCAAAAGAAGTGGAAATCAATAACTTGCGCTCTGTTATTAAAGATGTTGTAAGAAAATCAACAGAAGGTGTTGATCTTTCTGAAGCGAAAGTAATCGTAGCAGGCGGACGCGGAGTAAAAGGTACAGAAGGATTTGAACCTTTGAAGGAACTGGCAGACCTTTTGGGAGGAGCAGTCGGTGCGTCACGCGGTGCATGTGATGCGGATTACTGTGATTATTCATTGCAAATTGGCCAGACGGGCAAAGTTGTTACGCCTGACCTCTATATTGCAGCAGGAATCTCCGGTGCGATTCAGCACGTTGCAGGTATGTCCAACTCTAAAGTCATTGTAGCGATTAACAAAGATCCTGAAGCGAATATCTTTAAAATTGCTGACTACGGAATCGTAGGGGACATTTTCGAGATTATTCCAGTTATGATTGATGAAATCAAAAAACTTAAGTAAGCGAATTGAAGTGTAAGCATTTTTTTAGCCCCTATGATACCTCCATGATATAATGCAAATATAGTGGTAGATTAAAGGAGGAAATTACTAATGGCAATTATTAATGCAACAGATGCGAATTTTGCTGAAAACATTAAAGAGGGCGTAGTACTTGTAGATTTTTGGGCGCCTTGGTGCGGGCCATGTAAAATGATCGCTCCTGTGCTTGAAGAACTTTCGGGCGAAGTAGAAGGAAAAGCGAATATCGTCAAAGTAAACGTTGATGATAACCAGGCAACAGCCAGCCAGTTTGGAATTATGTCTATCCCGACTCTTCTTCTATTTAAAGATGGAGAAGTTGCAGAGAAGGTTGTCGGATTCCAGCCGAAAGAAGCTCTTGCACAATTAGTTGAAAAACACGCGTAATTACCAGAGACCGGGAGCTGATACAGCCACCCGGTCTTTTAGTAGGTGAAAATAATGAATGAAATTATTGAAAATAAGTTATCGATCCTCCCTGAACTACCCGGCTGTTATTTAATGAAGGATCGTCAGGACACCGTGATTTATGTAGGAAAAGCGAAAGTACTGAAAAATCGTGTCCGCAGCTATTTCACAGGCTCCCATGACGGTAAAACACAACGGCTGGTCGGCGAAATTGAGGACTTTGAATATATCATCACCAATTCGGAAATCGAAGCGCTGATTCTTGAATTAAATATGATTAAGAAATATGATCCCAAATACAATATTATGCTGAAGGATGACAAAACGTATCCTTATTTGAAGATCACTAATGAGCGTCATCCGAAACTCATCATTACAAGAAAAGTGAATAAGAAATCGGGGAAATATTTCGGCCCGTACCCGAATGCGACAGCAGCACATGAAACGAAAAAACTGCTTGACCGTTTGTATCCTTATCGTAAGTGCCAAACCATCCCGGCACGTGCCTGTCTGTATTATCATATCGGTCAATGTTTGGCTCCCTGCATAAAAGAAGTGCCGGCGGAAGCCTATACCGAAATGGTTGCTGACATCAGCCGATTTCTAAGTGGCGGCTATAAAGAAGTGAAGAAAGAATTGCAGCAGAAAATGAATGAAGCTGCTGAGCAATTGGAATTCGAACGTGCAAAAGAATACCGTGATCAGATTACAAACATTGAAACGGTTATGGAAAAGCAAAATATGAATGCCAACGATTTCACCGACCGGGATATTTTTGGCTATGCAGTCGATAAGGGCTGGATGTGTGTTCAAGTTTTCTTCGTCCGGCAAGGTAAGATGATTGAGCGCGATGTATCTATTTTTCCTGCCTATCAGGATCCTGAAGATGAACTGCTAACATTCTTAGGGCGTTTTTATGGAGAGGCACAGCATCTTCTGCCGAAAGAGATCCACCTGCCTGAAAGCGCCGACTTGGAACTTGCTCAGCAACTGCTGAATACCAATGTCTACGTACCGCAGAGAGGAAAAAAGAAAGAACTCGTTAAGCTGGCTAATAAAAATGCTGATATAGCACTGAGTGCAAAATTCCAACTGATTGAACGGCAGGAAGAGCGTACAATTGGAGCCTGTGAAGAATTAGGGCGGGCCATGTCCATCAGCACGCCGCTTCGCATCGAAGCATTCGATAATTCACATACACATGGCGTAGAGCCGGTATCCGCAATGATTTCATTTATTGACGGCAGACCGAACCGTAAAGATTACCGGAAGTATAAAACAAAAACTGCCGCTGCGCATGATGATTACGGTGCAATGCGTGAAGTAATCAGACGAAGGTACACACGTGTTCTGAAAGATCATCTGCCATTACCTGACTTGATAGTCATAGATGGCGGAAAAGGACAGATGGAGATTGCCAGGGAAGTTTTAGAAGATGAGTTAGGGTTAGAGATACCGATTGCAGGTCTGGCGAAAGACGATAAACATAATACTGCACAGCTGCTTTACGGTAATCCTCCTGAAATCGTTGCGTTAAAGAAAACAAGCGAAGCATTTTATTTATTGCAGCGCGTTCAGGATGAAGTGCACAGATTTGCAATTACGTTCCACCGACAGCGCAGGGGTGCATCTTCTTTGACATCTTCATTGGATGGTATTGAAGGAGTCGGCCCTAAGCGTAAGCAACAGTTATTAAAACATTTTAAAACAGTTAAAGCAATCCGCGAGGCGTCTGAAGAGCAACTGCAAGAAGCTGGATTGCCTGTAAAAGTGGCTGAAAAACTGATTGCACATTTTCAGCAGAGTGAACAGAAGGAAACCCCCTGACTTGAGCCGGGGGTTTCACAGTACAGATTTAGGATCACCTTTTACAATAAAATGTATGAATGATTCTTTTGGCACTTTTTCTCCGTAACACTCTGTTACATATCCATTTACTTTTTGATGCTGTTCAGCCAAAAAGCCGGCTTCGAGTGAGCAGGAACCTCCTGATAGCTCAAGCAGGCTGCTGTTATGTAAGATGTAGTGGATTTCGTGTTTTATTGTTTTGTCCATCTTCAGCTGCCCCCAACCGGCTTCTTTAAAAAAAGCTGGCAGTTCTTCAAGGGACAGGACCGGGAACTTTCTGGCCATATCTTTTCCCAGCCAATAGAGTATTTCATCTTCATGTTTGCCCAGTAAAGTGGGCAGTAAATGATCCCGCATCAGGTTATAACCAAAGCTCGTGGCTTCTGTCTGTTGAGTATTCAATGGTTTACAATCCTTTCAAAAAAAAATTCTTGCAAGATCAGAGCAGTTTTTGGAAAAATCACAATAAAGGATAAAAAATTGACAGCATCTTGACCTGCCACATACAGAGGAGTACAATGTACATGTTATCATATTGTACCACGAAGAGAGATACCGAGGAAGTGCAGCTATAGAGAGAATCTGCATTCATCAGGAAGATCTCAAAAATAAGGGAGGGTAAAAGACTTGTCGAAAGAATCAGATTTTTTCGTACGCCGTCTACATTCGTTGCTCGGGGTTATTCCAGTTGGACTTTTTGTTGCCCAACACTTAGTCGTCAACCACTTTGCAACGCGCGGTGAAGAAGCATTCAACAATGCATCTAACTTCATGGGTAACTTGCCGTTTGTTACATTTTTGGAATGGTTTATTATCTATATACCATTAATGTTCCACGCTTTTTACGGGGTGTACATAGCATTTTCTGCCAAATACAACGTGGGCCATTACGGTACTTTCCGTAACTGGATGTTTACGCTTCAGCGTTTCACCGGTGTATTCCTTGTGATCTTTATCGCATGGCATGTGTACGAAACACGTATTCAAAAAGCGCTTGGCGCAACAGTAGATTTTAACATGATGGCGGATATCTTATCGAATCCACTCATGCTTGTATTCTACATCGCCGGTATTTTGTCTGCGACTTTCCACTTGGCAAACGGACTTTGGTCTTTCTGTGTCACTTGGGGGATTGCGCAGTCACCAAACTCACAAAAGATTGTTTCTTATATTACAATGATCGTATTCTTAGTGCTGTCAGTGATCGGTATTCAGGCACTTCTGGCATTTGTATAATTAACCAACTAATGAAATCATGAATAATTGAGGAGTGAAACAATAATGGCAAAAGGCAGATTGATTGTCGTCGGTGGAGGACTGGCCGGTTTAATGGCTACCATCAAAGCAGCAGAAGCTGGCACACCGGTTGACTTGTTCTCGCTGGTTCCAGTGAAACGTTCCCACTCCGTATGTGCCCAGGGCGGCATTAACGGTGCTGTAAATACAAAAGGTGAAGGCGACTCGGTCGATATTCACTTTGACGATACAGTATACGGCGGAGACTTTCTAGCGAATCAAAAACCAGTGCAGGCAATGACGGCAGCAGCTCCTGGAATCATCCACTTGCTTGACCGTATGGGCGTTATGTTTAACCGTACTCCAGAAGGTCTTTTGGATTTCCGTCGTTTCGGCGGTACACTTCACCACCGTACAGCATATGCGGGTGCTACTACTGGACAGCAGTTACTATATGCTCTTGATGAGCAGGTGCGTTCCCATGAAGTATCGGGATTAGTACAGAAATATGAACACTGGGAATTCCTCGGAATCATTAAAGATGAAGAGGGAGTTTGTCGTGGAATCAAAGCACAGAACCTGAAGACAATGGAGATCCAAGCTTTCAAAGCGGATGCTGTCATCATGGCTACCGGCGGACCAGGAATCATTTTCGGTAAATCTACGAACTCTGTTATTAATACAGGTTCTGCTGCTTCTATCGTATATCAGCAAGGTGCATCTTACGCGAACGGCGAATTCATTCAAATTCACCCGACAGCAATTCCCGGAGACGATAAGCTTCGTCTGATGAGTGAATCTGCTCGTGGTGAAGGCGGACGGATCTGGACTTATAAAGACGGAAAACCTTGGTACTTCCTTGAAGAAAAGTATCCGGACTATGGTAATCTAGTGCCACGTGACATTGCGACACGTGAAATTTTTGATGTCTGCGTAAACCAAAAATTAGGTATCAACGGAGAAAACATGGTGTACTTGGACCTTTCTCATAAGGATCCACATGAATTAGACGTCAAGCTTGGCGGAATCATTGAGATTTATGAGAAGTTCACAGGGGACGACCCTCGTAAAGTACCGATGAAAATCTTCCCGGCTGTTCACTATTCAATGGGTGGATTATGGGTTGATGATCATCAGCAGACGAGTATTCCAGGTTTATTTGCAGCAGGGGAATGTGATTTCTCACAGCACGGTGCAAACCGTCTGGGCGCCAACTCCTTGCTTTCTGCCATCTACGGCGGTATGGTCGCTGGCCCGAACGCCATCGATTATATGAAGCATCTGAAGCGCACGGCTGATGAACTGCCAAATGATATTTATGATGCGGCAATTCAGGAAGAGCAGCAGAAATGGGAAGACCTGCTTAAAATGGACGGTACGGAAAATGCGTATGTTATCCATAGAGAGCTTGGAGAGTTAATGACGGATAACGTTACTGTTGTTCGTTTCAATGATAAGCTTAAAGCAACCGACGAGAAAATTGTTGAGCTGCTGGAGCGCTATGAAAATATCAGCATGACGGATACACAGCAATGGTCTAACCAGGGAGCTATGTTTACACGTCAGTTGAAAAACATGCTGTACCTTGCACGCGTCATAACGATCGGCGCATTAATGCGTGATGAAAGCCGCGGCGCACACTTTAAGCCGGACTTCCCGAATCGTGATGACGAGAATTTCTTGAAAACGACGATGGCGAAATTTGACGGAGTATCTGCTCCGATTATCACGTATGAAGAAGTAGATACTTCTCTAATTCCTCCACGTATACGCGATTATTCAGCGAAGAAAGGAGATTGACAAAAGTGAGTGAACAACAAACAGCAACGGCGACTAAAACAGTCGTGTTTGATATTCAGCGCCAAGATACTGCAACTTCTACCCCATATACAGAACGTTTTGAAGTTCCATACCGTCCGAATATGAACGTTATTTCGGCACTCATGGAAATCAGACGAAACCCTGTAAACGCAAAAGGTGAGAAAACAACGCCTGTTAACTGGGATATGAACTGTCTGGAAGAAGTATGCGGTGCTTGTTCTATGGTTATCAACGGACGTCCGCGCCAGTCTTGTACAGCGCTCGTAGACCAATTGACACAGCCGATCAAACTTGAGCCTATGCGTACTTTCCCTGTTGTCCGTGACTTGATCGTGGACCGTGAATTCATGTTTGATTCATTGAAACGGATTAAAGCTTGGGTTCCGATTGACGGAACATATGATTTAGGCGAAGGACCCCGTATGCCTGAGCGTAAGCGTCAATGGGCTTATGAATTATCTAAATGTATGACTTGCGGTGTATGTCTAGAAGCATGTCCAAACGTAAATGACAAGACAAACTTCATGGGACCTGCCTTAATGTCTCAAGTACGTCTTTTTAATTCACATCCAACCGGCGCTATGAATAAAGATGAGCGTCTGGCAACGGTTATGTCTGACGGAGGAATCACGGAGTGCGGTAACTCACAAAACTGTGTAGTTGCCTGCCCGAAAGGAATTCCTTTGACTACGTCAATCGGTGCAATTGGCCGAGCTACAACTATCCAAATGTTTAAAAACTTCTTCGGAAGTGACCATCAAGTAGACTGATTACAGTTAAGACGGCTTGCCTTTGCGGCAAGCCGTTTTTTACTTTGTGCAAAGTTGTTTGGAAAATATATATATGCTGAATTAGCGAATGGATGAAGTCATTGACGTAAAATATTTTTTTGCTATAATAAAGTAAATGAATGTTCATTCAGCTGGGAGAAGGGGATGTTGGCATGAGAGCAAATTATATTGAGGACTTACAAACATGGGAGAGTGAATTCTCTTTCCATACAGAAATACCAGTGCGTTTTTCAGATACTGATATGTTTGGTCATTTGAATAATACAAAGGTTTTTGTTTACTTCGAAGATGCACGGATACAGTATTTACAAACCCTTACACAAGTGATGGATGAGATGAAGCGGGATCCTGAAGTAATTCCGGTTGTTGCTGATTTGCAATGTGACTTCGTAAAACAAATATTCTTTGATGAAAAATTAAAGATTTTTGTAAAAGCCAATTCATTAGGGACGACATCTGTTGATCTTCATTATATGGGAAAGAATACTAAGAATGAAATCGTCTTTACCGGCAGAGGAACAGTTGTTCAGATTAACAAAGGAACCGGAAGACCGGTCGCCTGGTCTGAGGAAGAAAAGAAAGTGTTCCTTCAGTACGCTTAAAAAGCCTACACAGACGCGCCTCCGCTCACATATCTTAAGGTGAAAGCGTAAAGAGGAGGGGCGCATCTTGGATGAAATGCAGAATCGTTCTTTATTGACGAATCGAGAACGACAGATTTTCACATTACTCGTTGCTGATTTTACGACAAAAGAAATTGCAGGACAGCTGACGATCAGTGAAAAAACTGTTCGGAATCATATATCCAATACGATTCAGAAGCTGGGTGTATCAGGCAGGGCACAAGCTATCGTAGAACTGCTGCGGTTAGGAGAATTAAAACTTAATTAAAGAGATCACTGTATCACGCCAAAACGTGGTTGATTGACAATAGGTGCATGCGGAATGCTTCACTCTCAGAATAATACATGTAAAACTATTGCGTTCATCAATGAAAAAGGTACAATGTAGAGACAGGAATCATTTCAGGGAGCTGATTTTTTGTCGAACGAACAAAAAAGCCTTTTACATGAGATTGCGCTGATGGAAAAAGACTTGCGCCATATTGCAGCAATTATAAAAGAGCAAGGACGTAAAATCCTAAAAAATTATACGATTACACCTCCTCAATTCAGTGCTCTTCAATGGCTGCTGGAGCATGGCGATATGACAATCGGTGATTTATCCAATAAAATGTTTTTGGCATTCAGTACGACTACAGATTTAGTTGACCGGATGGAAAGCAGTCAGCTGGTGAAACGCGTACGGGATGACAAGGATCGGCGAGTTGTTCGTGTTCATTTATTGTCCGAGGGTGAACGGATTATCGAGGAAGTTATAAAAAAAAGACAGCATTATCTGCAGGATGTCCTTATAAATTATGATGAGAAAGAAATTCATCAGTTTGCGACTCTGCTTGCCAAATTACATGAAGAGATGAAGAGATGAAGAGAGATTGAGGGATTACAGTGAATGCACCTATTGGAGTTATTGATTCGGGAGTCGGCGGATTGACAGTTGTAAGAGAATTGCGTAAGTATCTGCCGAATGAACCCATTATTTACATTGGCGATGATGCACGTTGTCCATACGGGCCTCGGACTGCAGATGAAGTATTGCAGTTTACTATGGAGATGGTCAGCAGCTTGGCAGAATTAGGTGTTAAAATGCTGGTTATTGCTTGCAATACTGCCACGGCAGTTGCATTAGAGAAAGTACGAAGTCAGTTTTCTTTCCCGATAATCGGTGTCATACAGCCGGGGGCTCGCGCTGCGGTGAAAGCTTCAGTGACGGGAGAAATCGCTGTTCTGGGCACACTGGGTACAGTGAAAAGCGGAGCGTATGACCAAGCGATCCATTATCTTGAGCCGGAAGCTGCGGTGCATTCATTGGCTTGTCCGGAATTCGTTCCGATCGTAGAGAGCGGAGAATACCGTTCGTCTGCTGCGAAAAAGGTAGTGGATCAAGCGCTTCAGCCATTGCATGCAAGCTCGTTTGATACGGTAATTCTTGGCTGCACGCATTTCCCGCTGCTTCAAGAGCATATAGAAGAGCATTTTCATGGACAAAAACATATTATTTCATCTGCTGTGGAAACGGTCATTGACGTAGAAAGAATTCTGCGGGAACAGCAAATTGTTTCAGCTGGCGCAGAACTGCCTGTTTTTTATACGACAGGCTCCATCGAAAAGTTCCGGTCGATTGTCGAAGACTGGCTATGCATTCCGCAGCCTGATGTCCGTTCCATAACATTTTAAAAAAATTAGAACCCGAAAACAGTACTTGTTTTCGGGTTTTGACGTTCCTATGGTAAGATGGATTGAATGTTAAATTGATAAAAAGTCAATAATACAATAAAAACTGTACTTAAATGGAGGATATTTTATGAGACATGACGGCAGAGAAACTGAAGAGATTCGGACAGTAACGATTGAAAAGGATTATTTAATTCATCCGGAAGGCTCCGTTCTGATTTCGGTTGGCAATACGAAAGTGATTTGTACCGCAACCATTGAAGACCGTGTGCCTCCTTTCCTGCGCGGCAGTGGAAAAGGCTGGATTTCAGCTGAGTATTCCATGCTGCCACGGGCGACCGGCCAACGGACAATCCGCGAATCTTCCAGAGGGAAAGTTGGTGGTCGCACGATGGAAATCCAGCGTTTGATTGGACGTGCTTTGCGTGCAGTCGTCGATCTGGACGCAATTGGTGAGCGGACGATCTGGATCGATTGTGATGTAATTCAAGCGGACGGCGGGACTCGTACGTCTTCCATTACAGGTGCGTTTGTCGCGTTGGTGATTGCAGCCGATAAATTACAGATTGAAAAGAAACTGCCGACATTCCCGGTACGTGATTTTCTTGCTGCAACAAGTGTAGGCAAGCTGGCTGACGGTCAGCTAATTACCGACTTGGATTATGTGGAAGATTCATCGGCAGATGTGGATATGAATGTTGTCATGACAGGAGCAGGCCAGTTTGTGGAGCTCCAGGGAACAGGAGAAGAAGCGACATTTTCCCGTGCTGAAATGAATGATTTACTGACGCTGGCAGAACAGGGAATCGAGCGACTGGTCGCGATTCAAAAAGAAACATTGGGAGAACTGGCGAATAAAGTCGGGCAGCAGGCAGGCGCTGTACAATGAAAGAAATATTGATTGCGACGAATAATAAAGGCAAAGCAAAGGATTTTGAAGTGTTATTTCGGCCGCTTGGCATTACTGTTCTAACATTGAATGATTTAGAAGAACATATAGATGTGGAAGAGACTGGTGCAACTTTTGCTGAAAATGCGATTTTGAAGGCTGAGACTGTAGCAAAGCTCTTAAATAAAACTGTAATCGCAGACGACAGCGGCTTGGAAGTAGACGCACTGAACGGTGAGCCCGGCGTCTATTCTGCGCGCTTTGCAGGCGAGCCGAGTGACGATGAAGCGAATATTAATAAACTGCTAAGCAACCTGGATGGTGTGCCTTCAGCGGAACGTCAGGCGCGTTTTCGCTGTGTACTCGCAGTTGCAGGTCCGAATATTGACACTTTCTGCTTCTCTGGAAGCTGTGAAGGAATTATTGCTTCAGAGCGGAAAGGGACAAACGGGTTCGGATATGACCCGGTCTTTTATGTGCCTGAAAAGAATTTGACAATGGCAGAGTTGTCGGGAGAAGAAAAAAGTGTCATTTCACATCGCGGTGCCGCGCTGGCTCAATTACAAGAGAATTTGCCGGCTTTATTGAAAACAATGGGAGAAAATATATGAAATTTATCGTCCTGAGTGATTCGCATGGCGATACGGTCACGGTTAAAGAAATTTCTGCATTGCAGGCTGACGGAATTTTTCATTGCGGTGACAGCGAATTGCCGGCTGATCACCCGCTGCTTACCAATTTGCACATTGTACGGGGCAATTGTGATCGTGATACACGTTTTCCCGCTTCATTAGCCGTGAAGGCAGGGGGCGAAAAAGTATTGATTGTGCATGGTCATGAACATAGCATCAAAAGTTCATTATTAGCTCTCTCATATGCTGCAGCTGAACAGCAGGCGACGATTGCATTATTTGGTCATTCTCACCTCTATGGTGCAGAAATGATTGAGGGTGTACTGTTCGTCAATCCAGGAAGCACTGCGCAGCCTAGAGGCGGCAGAGAAGCGACATATGCGGTCATCGAGACGGCAAATGAAAAGTATACGGTAGGTTTTTATGACATGCAGCACACATTAATCGATCAAACAGAACTTATAAAATAAGAAATATAAAATATAGTGTTGACTTTTAATAATGTCATGCCTATAATAGTTCTTGTGCCTGTGTTAGCAGGTATTTGTCTCAGTAGCTCAGCTGGATAGAGCAATGCCCTTCTAAGGCATCGGTCGGGGGTTCGAATCCCTCCTGGGACGTAATAAGAACAAGCAAAGAATGTTGGGGAAACCGGCATTCTTTTTTTTATGGTTTGCGCCAAAATATGTTCTTGACGACCTGTACCTAAGCTTTTCCAGAATACTAAGTATTGCATGAAACACTCTCTACAAGTCTAGTTGCCAGTAGTATTATAAAACAGTCTGATTTGTTCCTGTAAAAGAAGCAATACATTGAATTACCTTTGTTTGCTACTTATATATGTCAGCGATGAGGTATACTGAATAAAACACAAAAAAGGAATGAAGAAAATGAGCAGTAATACCGAATTAACGTCAGAACAAACCGCAGAACTCTTATCAATATTGAAAAACCGTTTCGATAAAAATATGCATTTCCATCCAGAAATTGAGTGGACAGAAGTGCAGATAAAACTTGAAGCGAACCCCGATAAGCTCCGGATCCTTAATGAAATGGAAAATACAGGCGGCGAACCGGATGTTGTGGAGTATGATCGGCAAACAGATAAATATATCTTTTATGATTGTTCCGGGGAAACTCCTAAAGGGCGCAGAAGTGTTTGTTTTGATCACGAAGCCTTGGAATCGAGGAAGAAAAATAAGCCCGAAAACAGCGCAGCAAATATGGCTGATGAAATGGGCATCGAATTATTGACTGAAGAACAATATCGTAAGCTGCAGAAATTGGACAGTTTTGATTTGAAGACTTCCAGCTGGGTGCAGACTCCTTCAGATATCAGGGAACAGGGCGGTGCGCTATTCTGTGACCGGCGCTTCGGACACGTTTTCTTATATCATAATGGAGCAGAATCCTATTATGCCGCAAGAGGTTTTCGTGGCTTGCTCAAAGTCTAATTCATAGCCGGCTGCGCCATGAGGTGAAAGGAGAAGCATCGCCTTTATACTTCATGGCTGTTTTTCGTCCTAAATCATGACTTCCAACCTTATACATATTTACTCACAATATCTCCCAGCTTTTATTTGCAGACTTAAAAACTCGCGTATACATTGTATAAACTCTTTGTGAAACGGACAAACTTTTTTGTAATGATCTTTTAAGTGTAACGAAAAGATATCGGGGTATATGAATATCAAATAGGAACGTCTTTATTGAAGGAGGACATACCAATGAAAAGAAGTGCATCCACAGATCGTTTTCAGCCGCTCACTTCTGAAAACAGTCATAAAGGATTCGAAGTCACTGCTGATCTATATTGCTATACTATCCAAATCGTGAATGTGGTTTTCTATGGAAAGCCAGGGTCTGAAGATTGGGTGCTGATTGATACAGGAATGCCGAAAACTGGACCAAAGATTATAGAAGTCGCCGCTGAACGGTTTGGCAAAGGTGTTCCGCCGAAAGCCATCATCTTGACACATGGCCATTTTGACCACATCGGAGGACTCATCGATGTCTTAGAGGAATGGAGAAATGTTCCGGTCTATGCTCATGAGCTAGAGATGCCGTTTATTACAGGTCGGCAGAATTATCCGGAACCCGATACAGGAGTGGAGGGCGGGATGGTCGCCAAAATGTCTTTCATGTTCCCAGTTGAAGCCATCGACATTGGAGAACGCGCACATATGTTACCGCCAGATCATACTGTACCCTTCATGCCAGGCTGGGAATGGCTACACACTCCAGGTCATTCAGAAGGACATGTTTCGCTCTTTAGAGCATCAGATCAGGCATTGATCGCAGGAGATGCTTTTGTGACAGTAAAGCAAGATTCGCTTTACAAAGTATTCACGCAAGAACTGGAAATGAATGGACCGCCGCGTTATTTGACTCCTGATTGGGAGAGTGCGGAACAATCTGTCAAGTCACTGGCAATTTTACAGCCAAAATTGGCAATTACGGGACATGGCGTGCCAGTTACAGAAACTGCTTGGTTAGAGGATGAGTTAAGCCGGCTGGCAAATAACTTTCAAGAATTAGCTGTTCCGGACCATGGCAAATTTGTTGATGAATGATCGCCGGTCCGATTGCAATTAAAGACTGGCGATGTCCACAGCATCACCGGATAAAGAGCTGATTATAACGAAATAACATTGTTTGTGATAACGACCCGGTTCAATCTCCAAATGAACGCGGGTCTTTTCAATCTTGGATCCTTTATTACGCAAGAATTGATAACCTCTCCCTCTAACTATCCTCTATTGCGTATGAAATAGATTGTCAAACATACGTTTTGGTGAAAAGCGTAAATGATGTATAACAATTGCGGATGTAAGGTTGCGTAATAATTGGCTCAGAATAGAAGTTGTATCCGCTAATCCTTCTTCTATTTTTTAAAGCAAAGAAATGGACTCTTCATCAGTTTATATGTAAACTGATGAAGAAAGATATCCGAAACAGCTAAAAAAAGGAGAATAACGCAATGAACCATCAATCGAACCGGTTAGATTTAATGATCTGGTTCCGCTTATCCAGAATTTACAATCAAAGTATCCGATTATCCAATCAACATCTAAAGAAGTGGGGACTGACAGCTGCTCAATTTGATGTCTTAGTGCAAGTAGGGATGCATAATAAAATTTCACAGCAAGAATTGGGCGAAAAACTGTTTGTGACAAAAGGTAATATTACGCAGCTGCTTCAGAAAATGGAGCGCATGGACTTAATTGAAAGAGAGCAGGACTGGAAAACGAAATATATTTCACTCACTGATGAAGGCAGAATGTTATTTCGGGAAGTTGTTCCGGTTCAAGAAGTATTTCAGGCAAGTCATTTTCAAAATTTGACTGTTGAAGAGAAGAAAGTTCTCAATGAGTTATTAAAGAAGTTAAAATCCGAGGAGGAGTAAATATGAGAATCAAAGGAATACACCATGTGTCAGCAATTACGGCAAATGCCAAAGAAAATCTGCACTTTTATACAGAAATCTTAGGTATGCGGTTAGTTAAGAAAACCGTCAATCAAGATGCACCGTCCATGTATCATTTATTTTATGCAGATGAAAAAGGAAATCCGGGTACTGACCTGACATTTTTTGAAGTTCCGCGTGCAGCGCAAACTCATCAAGGTACGAACAGCATATCGGTAACTTCTCTGCGCGTGCAAAATGATCAGGCATTAAATTATTGGAAATCACGTTTTGAAGAAATGAATGTGCCACATGGAGAGATTAAAGAACAAGCGGGCAGAATGACTTTAGCATTTACCGATTTTGAGGCACAGCGTCTGGTATTGGTGTCTGATGAAAACAACAAGGGTGAAAAAGCAGGTACGCCTTGGGACCAGAGTCCCGTTCCACAAGAATTCGGTATCACAGGACTCGGACCTTCCCGTCTGACTGTCGGGAATATAGCCGGAACTGTTTCATTGCTGACTGAAATCTTCGGATTCCGTAAAAAAGGGCAATATCCTTCTGATGAGAATGGGCAGCCGGATATTCTCGTTTTTGAAACTGGTGAAGGAGGATCCGGCACTGAAATTCACTTAGAAGAGAGAACTGATCTACCGATAGAAAGACCCGGCCGCGGCAGCGTTCACCATATTGCCCTGCGCGTTGATAATGAGGAAGAATTATTGGAATGGATTGATAAGCTAAATAAAAATGGCATAGTGAATTCAAGCTTTATTGATCGTTTTTATTTCCGCTCCGTTTATTTAAAAGACCCTAATGATATTACCATTGAATTAGCTACAGACGGTCCCGGTTTTGACACAGATGAATCTTTGGAGACTCTCGGAGAAAATCTAGCTCTGCCTCCATTTTTAGAAAGTCGGCGTGAAAAAATTGAGCAGCGTCTGAAGCCTTTATAATTGAAGGAGGTACAAAAATGGAACATATTTTTTATCCTGCAGAAAATGCAAAAGGCACGCTGATCCTATTGCATGGAACAGGCGGGGATGAACATAGTCTCCTTCCTGTTGCGAGAGAGTTATCCAACGACATGAATTTTCTGGGCGTCCGCGGCAATGTGAATGAAAACGGCGCAAATCGTTTCTTTAAACGCATTGCGGAAGGTGTGTTTGATATGGAGGATTTACGATACAGAACAACCGAGTTGGCTGAATTCATAAAAACTGCTTCAGAAAAATATAACTTTTCTTTGGAAACGACTTTTTTATTGGGCTATTCTAACGGAGCGAACATCGCAGCAAATGCCATGCTGGGTGTGCAGAATATAGC
This sequence comes from Sporosarcina sp. NCCP-2331, assembly GCF_023707945.1. Taxonomy (NCBI): domain Bacteria; kingdom Bacillati; phylum Bacillota; class Bacilli; order Caryophanales; family Caryophanaceae; genus Sporosarcina; species Sporosarcina sp. NCCP-2331. The sequence continues at coordinate 4,194 of NZ_BRCD01000021.1, read as the reverse complement.
AATTGGAGCTATACTGCTGCATGCAATGGTGCCTTCTAGAGACTCTGCAGACCTTTCATTAGCTGGAAAGCATATCTTCATGTCGGCCGGAACTTTTGACCCTTTAGTCCCTAAATTTGAGACAGAAGAACTTTATCAAATTTTTCAGGAAAAAGGTGCTTCTGCCACGATCAATTGGGAGCAAAATGATCATAGAATTACTCATTCTGAACTGGCTGCTGCAGAGAAATGGCTCGCCAACATACAGGTAATTAGCTAAAGATTAGTCATCTGTGAGTCACTTCATTCGATATTTGAATGAAGTGACTTATTTTTCTGCTCGATAATAGTATTATTGTAATAGCAATCTATTGGAAGAGTAAAAGAAATAAATAGGTTGTCTTGCTTAATAATTGAGGAACGTTTATCATGTTAACTATATCTTTTTATTCTGAACATACCAACTGGTTAGTATGATAAGAAACTATGTACAAAAGATGTTCATCGGTTCTCGAAGAATTAAATGGCACGAACACACAGTTTTCAAGTGTTAATGCGAGGTTATCAAATAAAAGAAAAGAGGAAATGTTCATGGCGGTTTTAGATTTATTTAGTTTAAAAGGAAAAACGGCAATTGTAACAGGCGGCGGAAGAGGACTTGGTGCACAAATTGCCAGAGGATTCGCGGAGGCCGGTGCAAACGTTGTAGTTTGTTCGCGTAAAGTGGATTCCTGTATTGAAATGAGTGAGGAATTGGAGAAACTGGGGATCAAATCAATTGGTCTCGCCTGTGATGTCGCAAATGAAGAAGATGTGAAAAAAGTGGTTGAGGAGACAATAAAAGAATTCGGCCGAATTGACATTCTTGTCAATAACAGCGGTGCCACATGGGGGGCGCCGACAATGGAGATGCCGATACAGGCATTTCAGAAAGTGCTCAACGTCAATGTTACCGGAACATTTATCATGAGCAAAGAAGTTGGAAAAGTCATGATCAAGCAAAATAGCGGAAAAATCATCAATATTGCTTCCGTTGCCGGCCTTGGTGGAACACACCCCGATTTCATGGAAACGATCGGCTATAACTCCAGTAAAGGTGCGGTTATTACCTTGACTAAAGATCTGGCAGCAAAATGGGGACAGTATAATATTAATGTGAATGCAATTGCTCCGGGATTTTTCCCTACGAAAATGTCGTCCGTTACGATAGAAAATGGCCGAGATTATATCCTGGCAGGTACCCCGCTGAATCGTTTGGGTAATGAAGAGGATTTGAAAGGTGTCGCTGTATTTTTGGCATCCAAGGCATCCGATTATATAACCGGCGATGTGTTAGTCGTGGACGGTGGGATGAGCAGTCAGATTTAATTAGTGAGGATTACAGTGACAAAGATCAGATGATGTAAAAGGAGTGATATTAATGGTTAATAAAAAGCAGCTGTATCGCGGGGGAGCCTTTCTGTACCGGTCAACGCAAAAAGAGGAAATTTTTACGCCTGAAGAGTTTACTGATGAACATCATATGATTGCGAATACAGCAAAAAACTTTATAAAAAATGAAGTTCATCCAAAGAATGAAGAGATTGAACAGCAGGATTTTAACCTGGTCACATCTTTGCTGCAAAAAGCAGGTGATCTTGGTCTGCTTGCGCACAGTGTTCCTGAAAAGTATGGGGGGCTCGGTCTCGATAAGATTACTAAAGGGCTTGTCGGTGAGTGTTTGGGTTCTGCCGGAGGATACAGCGTAGCGCATTCAAATCATACATGTATAGCGACACTGCCGATCACTTATTTTGGAACGGAGTGGCAAAAAGAATATTACTTGCCGAAGCTTGCTTCAGGAGAATTTCTTGGTGCATACTGCCTAACAGAGCCGACTGCCGGATCGGATGCCTTATCGGCAAAAACTACTGCAAAATTAAACGAGGAAGGCACGCATTATATTCTGAACGGTTCGAAGATATATATTACTAATGCAGCCTTCTCCGATACATTTATCGTTTATGCTAAAGTGGATGGAAACGCTTTCACTGGATTTATTGTTGAAAGAGATTTTCCAGGACTTTCACTGGGACCTGAAGAAAATAAAATGGGGATTAAAGGTTCCTCAACTAAAGCGGTATACTTTGAAGACTGTGAAGTACCGGTTCGAAATCTGTTAGGGGAAGTTGGCAGAGGTCACCATATTGCACTGAATGTACTGAATCTCGGCCGCTTTAATTTAGGATCGGCCACAATGGGGGCTTCGAAGTACAGTTTGAAATTAGCACTTGATTATACAAAGGAACGCAAGCAATTCAACAAAACTATTGCTGACTTTAGAGCGACACAAGAAAAGGTTGCAGATATGGCAATTCGGATTTACGCAGCTGAATCCCTTCAGTACAGAACTGCTTCTTATTTAGAAGATGCGCTTGGCGATGTAGAATATTCAGATGACCATCGTCTGATTGCAAATCGAATGATGGAGTATGCGGTGGAATGTGCAATTTGCAAAGTGTACGGCTCAGAAACGCTTGATCAAGTAGCTGATGAATCGCTGCAGCTGCATGGAGGATACGGGTATATGAAAGACTATCCGATCGAACAAGTCTATCGTGATTCACGAATTAACCGAATTTTTGAAGGCACGAATGAGGTGAATCGGCTGCTCATCCCGATGTCTTTATTAAGTCAGGCAGGTAAGGGGGATTTACCGCTGCAAGAACTAGTGGCAGGGGCAAACAAAGCATTGATGCAGCCTGTAAAGCTGTCAGGTACAGAACTTTCCAGAGAACTAGAAGCAGTTCATCTGATGAGGAATGTGTTTTTGCTGAGTGCCGGTCTGGCATATCAAAAATATGGTAATAGTATGGTGGATGAGCAGGAAGCACTTATGAATCTCGCGAATATTGCTATAGCGCTTTATGCAGCCGAATCGGCAGTGCTGCGAACAGTAAAATCTGTAGAAGCTTCGAAAGAGAAGGCTGACTTAAAAATAAAGATGGTCGAAGCACTGATTACGGACACTTTACTGAACGTAGAAATGATTGCAAGAAAACTGCTGCCGGAAGTAATTTCAGGTGACGCTAAAAGCGCGATAGTAAGCAATTTGTTGAAGAGGTTCAATGAGTTGTCAAGTGAAGGAACAGTTGAAACAAAACGTGCAATAGCAGCATCAATCTATCAAGCAGAGAACTATATTTCTTAAGGGGGAATGGATATGAAAGCAATTCAATGTGAAGAATACGGCGGACCTGAAGTACTGAAAGTTGTAAAAATCGATAAACCAGCTGTAGGTGACAGAGATGTGCTGGTGGAAATTAAAGCGATTGGCGTGAACTATGCAGATGTTGCCCGCCGTGAAGGAAAGTATGTCGTACCGACGCCTTTGCCTTTTATTCCAGGTGCAGAAGTGGCGGGAGTTATTACAGAAGTCGGGAAAGAAGTGAAGCGCTTCAAACCGGGTATGCGGGTAGTATCGCTTATTGAATCCGCAGGGTACTCGGAATACGCAGCCATACCGGAAATGACGCTTGCTCCCATTCCGGACGGTGTAGAATACACGGATGCAGTTGCACTGCCGCTTCAGGGACAGACAGCTTATCATATTTTGAAAACAATGGGCCGGCTTGAAAAAGGCGAGACTGTACTCGTGCATGCAGCTGCAGGCGGGGTAGGCGCGATTGCAGTTCAATTGGCGAAAATTTTTGGTGCCGGCAAGGTCATTGCGACAGCGAGCAGCGATGAAAAACTGGCACATGCAAAAGAAATGGGCGCAGATCATCTAGTTAATTACACAGAAGATGGCTGGGAACTGAAAGTCCGTGAACTGACCGGCGGTAAAGGTGTGGATGTGGCGCTCGAAATGGTAGGCGGCGATGTTTTCCGCAAGACGCTGAAATGCCTCGCGCCTTTTGGACGACTGGTAGTGTTTGGTGCTGCGAGCGGTGAGCCTTCTCCTCTTCAAGCAGGCGAATTAATGCGGCGCAACCATTCAGTTATCGGATTTTTCTTGCCGCAGATTATGAAAAATTATGAGCTGTATCAAGCTAGCTTCAAGGAATTGCTCGGTTATATCGAAAGCGGCGATCTGAAGCTGACAATCGGAGGAGTATTTGATTTAGAAGAAGCAGCGGAAGCCCAGCGTCAATTGCAGGGAAGAAAGACGATTGGGAAATTAGTGCTGACAACATAATCTTATAATAAAATTCTGCGCAGAGAGTCAGCAAAGGC